>JAZOVQ010000110.1:0-4630 GCA_045658805.1 Candidatus Scatosoma sp. | reverse complement strand
AATAACAGTAGAGGCGGTTTGATTAACGAACAGGATTTGGCAGACGCATTGCATAGCGGTAAAGTGCTTGGGGCGGGCTTGGACGTTGTTGCGGTAGAACCGATTGAAAAGGACAACCCGCTTTTGACCGCGCCGAATTGCTTTATAACGCCGCATATTAGCTGGGCGGCTTTGGATACAAGAAGAAGATTGATTCGCTTTGCCATTGAAAACGTAAAGCAATATTTAGCGGGAAATCCGATAAATATCGTGAATTGATTTGTGGATTTAAAAAGGTATAAAAGCGGAACTTGAAATTACGGGAGAGAATTTATGCAGTATATAAAAGTAAAAGGACTTGAAAAAGATATCTCAAGATTGGTTTTTGGAACGGCAACGCCGAAACTGTTTGCAGCCGTTGCGCCTGGGGCAACAAAGCAAGACGAAAACGCTGCATTCGAGCTTTTGGATACGGTATTTTCAGCAGGAATCAACACCTTTGATTGCGCAGCGCATTACGGCGAAGAAATCATGGGCAGATGGATGCAGGCGAGAAATAATCGCGATAAATGCGTGATTTTAACCAAAGGCGCTCATCCCAATGCTTGGCGTGACAGAGTAACCGATTACGATATTTTATCGGATGCAAACGATTCTTTGAAAAAATTAAAGACCGATAAAATTGATATTTATATGTTACATAGAGATAGCCATAAAGTGCCTGTTGGTATTATAGTAGAAGCGCTGAATAGGCTTTATCAAGAAGGCAAAATCGCAGCGTTTGGTGGCTCAAACTGGACCCATCAAAGAATTGAAGAAGCCAATGAATATGCAGTTAAACACAATTTAATACCTTTTACAGTATCCAGCCCGAATTTCGGTTTGGCAGAGCAAGTAAGCGACCCTTGGGTGGCGGACGCAAAGTTTTCAGACCCGTGTGTAACGATATCTGGCCCTGAAAATCTTGAAGCAAGGAAATGGTATGGCGAAAAAGGAATTACGGTTTTTGCATATTCCAGCCTTGCGCGTGGCTTTTTCTCGGGCGCATTTACAAGTAAAAGCCCCGAAGACGCATACAATATTATGGACGAAGCGGGTATTAAGGGATATTATTGCTCTCAAAATATTGAAAGGCTTCGCAGATGTGAAATTCTTGCCCAAAAGAAGGGCGTGAAGGTTGCGCAAATCGCTTTGGCGTGGATTTTCTCGCAGGATATGAGTCTTTGCGCGCTTTCTAGCCCTGTTACCAAGGAACAAATATACGATAATATCGAGGCGATGGAACTCAAACTTTCTTTAGAGGAATTAAACTGGCTTAATCTTATTGATTAAAGTGTTGGGAATATAACAAGGAAAGTTATTAAAAGAGATGAATTATTTAAGTATTGATATAGGGACAACGGGCTGTAAATGTCAATTATTTTCTGAAAAAGGAGAGATTTTGCAATATCTCTTTGAAGAATATGATTTTTTGGCGTCAGATGGTTGTCAATACGTAGATATTTATGCCATCGAAAAACATCTTCGACAAATGATTGGCTCCATATCGCAACAGCACAACATAGATTCCGTGTGTATTTCTTCGCTCGGGGAATCTTTCGTGTTGTTAGATAAAGAGGATAACGTACTTTTTTATCCTATGCTGTATACCGATCCTCGAGGGGAGAAAGAGGCGGAAGAAATTAAAGCTCGTATAGGCGAAGGAAACGCTTTTTTGACAACGGGTGTCATTCCGCACAGCATGTATTCCCTTTCCAAATTGCTGTGGATAAAAAATAATTATCCTGAAGTATTTGCCAAGGCGGACAAAATGATGCTGATGTGCGATTATTTCGGATATTTATTGACGGGAGAACGGGTAATCGATTATGCACTTGCGTCGCGAACGGGTGCGTTTGATGTCGATACATTAACCTTCTCAAAAGAGATTTTAGATGAATTCGATATACCCATGTCCTTGTTCTCCGCTCCAAAACGTGCGGGAACGGTTGTTGGAAAGCTGAAAGCAGAATTCGGCATAGATGCAGTTTTGGTGCTTGGTTCGCATGACCAGGTCTGCACAGCGCTTGGCGCAGGTGTACTTGAAGCGGGTGATGCGGTGGACGGTATGGGTACGGTAGAATGTATCACCACGCTGTTCAAAGAAAAACCCTCGAACGTGGAAATGGGTAGGCAGGGGTATCCTTGTGTTCCGTATGCAATAGACGGCTTATACTGTACGTATATTCTTAATTTTTCTTGCGGTTCGACGGTGAATTGGTTGCGTAAGAAAATTATGCATGGGTATAAGGGCGAGGAAAAAGACTTTTTCACGTATATCGAAAAGGATATGACGGACGAGCCTACGGGGATTATCACGCTTCCCTATTTCGGTGGTGCAAGTACGCCGTATCAGGACTTAAACGCAAAGGGTGTTATCCTCAACGTGACCACGGAAACCACCGACTCCGACTTGTATAAATCGGTGATGGAAGGCACGTCTATGGAAATGCGTTTTAATGCGAAGGTGGCAGGCAGGTATGCGATCACCGTGGATAACGTCGTGGCGACGGGTGGTGGAGCGAACTCTGAAAAGTGGTTGCAAATCAAAGCGGATATACAAAATATCCCCTATAAAATTTTGCGTTCTTCCGAGGGCGGACTTTGCGGATGTGCTATGTTGCAAGCCGTCGCGCTTGGTAAGGTAAAAGATTTATACGAGGCAAGAGATATTTTCGTGCAATATGAAAAAGAGTTTATCCCGAATGCGGATAGGCACAATGCGTATGAAGCGCAGTATAAAAAATATGAAAGATTATATAAAACGGTAAAGGAGTTTTATTGATATGAAATTTGCATTATATTTTGGTAATAGAGGCTTTATGCCTGGCGAGCTGATTACGGGCGCAAGAAAAGATATGATTCAAGCGGTTACGGACGCAGGGTATGAGTATATCGCAATGGACGAAAATCTCACTCGTTACGGCGCAATTGAAACTCGTGACGAGGGTAAATTGTACCATGATTGGCTTAAAAGCCACGAAGGGGAATACGACGGCGTGATTTTGTGCATGCCTATCTTCATCGACGAAAACGGCGCAATTGCGGCGCTGCAGGATGCTGGCGTTCCCATTCTTATGCAGGCATATCCCGATGAAATCGGTAAGATGGATTTTCAGCACCGCCGTGACGCATATTGCGGTAAATTTTCGGTTACGGACGTATTCTATCAATACAAATTGCCTTTTACGGTCATGAAACCGCATGTGGTACACCCTTTGAGTGAAGCGTTTAGACAAAATCTTGACGATTTTGCGGCGATTTGCCGTGTGGTAAAGGGAATGAAACGCTTTAATTTGGGATGCATCGGCGCAAGAACGACGGCATTTAAGACGGTGCGCTTTGATGAAGTGACCTTGCAAAGATACGGTATCAACGTGGAAAGTTTCGATTTGTCCGAACTTATTTTCAAAGTGCAAAAGAAAGAAGATAACGACGCGGCTGTGCTTGCAAAAATCGAACGTTTGGAAAACTATGCAGACTTTACAAAAGTCCCCCAAGCAAACAAGCTGATGCTTGCAAAGATTTCCGTTGTGATTGACGAATATATTGCAGAATATCATTTGGATGCAATCACGCTTCGTTGTTGGAACGAAATGGAAACGATACTTCGCGTATGTCCTTGCGTGTTGATTTCTGAACTCAACGATAGAGGTATCGTATGCTCGTGCGAAATCGATCTTACGAGCGCAATTACAATGCGCGCAATGCAGCTTGCAAGCGGAAAGCCAACGGCTTGCCTTGACTGGAATAACAACTATGGGGAAGATGAAAACAAGGTAATTTTGTTCCATTGCGGCCCTGTGGCGCAAAGTCTTATGGCAAGTAAAGGCACGGTTACCGAACACAAGATGTTCGCAAAAGGCGATCCTGGCAGCGGTTGGGGTACGAACGAGGGCAGAATTGCACCTATGGACATCACGTTCTCGAACGGCTTTACCGAGGACGGCAAATTGAAGGTGTACGTAAGCGAAGCGAAATTTACGGACGACGAAATTGAAGGCGCGTTCTTCGGTTGCGGCGGTGTTGCGGAAATCCCCGACTTGCAAAACAAACTGATTCGCCTTGCGAAAGGTGGTTTTAAGCACCATACGACGGTTGGCGTAGGACATATGAAGTACGTTTTGGAAGAAGCGTTCAAAACGTATCTTGGCTATGAAGTGATTGATATTGAGGGTTAAACGATGTTAGCAGGATTAAAAGAAGTTGTTGCAGAAGGTAAAAAGAGAAATATTGCAATCGGTAGCTTTAATACGCCGAACTTGGAGTGTTTGTTGGCTGTATTAGATGCTGCAGAAGAATTGAACGTGCCTGTGATTATCTCGCATGCGCAATGCCATGAAGAGGTCGCTCCGCTTGATAAAATTGGGCCCGTAATGGTAGAGCTTGCAAAGCGCAGCAAGGTAAAAGTATGCGTTCATCTCGACCATGGTGAGGACTTTGACTATTGCAAACGCGCCATTGCGCTCGGTTTTACATCGGTGATGATTGACTATTCCACCCTTCCTTACGAAGAAAACGCAAAGGGTACGAAAGAGGTGGTGGATTACGCGCATCAAAACGGCGTAGAAGTGGAAGCAGAGCTTGGCGCACTTCCTCAAAGAGAGGGTGG
>JAZOVQ010000109.1:0-34751 GCA_045658805.1 Candidatus Scatosoma sp. | reverse complement strand
GACATGGCTACGATCCGACTTCGGGACTTTTGAAATTGGACCGTGTTTTGTACACGTCCACCGTATATCCTGCAAACTATGGTTTCATTCCCCGTACCTTTGCCGACGACGGGGACCCGTTAGACGTCTTGGTGTTGTGTGGCGAAACGTTGTACCCTCGTACTTTGGTGCGCTGTTATCCGATCGGGGTAATCACCATGATCGACGGCGGCTCGTTGGACGAAAAAATTATTGCCATTCCGTTCGGCGATCCGACGTATAACAATTATTACGACATACACGAATTACCTAAACACGTATTCGACGAAATGATGCATTTCTTTGAGGTGTACAAATCGTTGGAGCACAAGCAAACGACGGTAAAAGAAATTTGCCATAGAGACGAGGCGATGGACATTATCGCAAAGTGTATTCAAAAATATAACGAGGTTTTCGTGAAATAATTTTTTCGAGCAAAAAACAGGGCGTTTTTCGAGTAAAAATCCGAGAAATGCCCCGTTTATTCGTTTTGGAGAAAAAAAGTTGCAAAATTAGGTAAATTTTTTCAGAAAATTATCATTTTTTTGAGGTCAGGTTATTGACTTTTCTTTTAGAAAGTTGTATAATGAATTAGACTTCGGGTTTTTAGTGTTTTTTTTGTCCTACGCGCAGGCGTGCGTTTAGGAGGGTGGAACGTTGAAGTTAAAAAAATAAAATGGGAGAAACGTTACCGTGGGGGAGTTCGCGGAAGCGTTTGGGTCCCGAAAGGATACATAGTTATGAAAAACTACAAAGTAAGATCTGTAGCAAACGGACAGCGTAAGCAGTTCAAGAAGCGCGTTAAGAAGACGCATGCAAGAGCTAAGTTTGTCGGCTTCCTCTATTTGGTTGGCACGATTATCCTTACTGCACTTGCGGCAATGCCTCTTTTGGCAACCGACGTTGTAAAACTCGGCGTTGCGGATTTCTGGACTGTATTTACCGAAGAAGAAGCAAGCATGACCGCAATGATCGCGGCTGGTTTGTATGGCGCAATGTTCCTTGGTTTGGTTATCAACGTATTCAAAGCGTTGTCCAAGCTTAACTGGTTGTTTGCGCGTTCGGCAAGCAGAACGTACGGTTTAAACCGTAACGTATATGCAATGAACGAACTTGGCAGAGTATTCTCTGGCACGTTCGCGTCTATCCTCAACTTCCATTTCCTCATCTACCTTGTAGTTGGTACGGCAACGGTTGATCAAATGATGCTCATTGCGGCAATCGCAGGTGCAGCAATTCATCTCCTTTGCGGTGTTTGGGGTGGCAAGGCAAGCTTGTTCGAAGTAGGCCCTATGGGTCTTGTTGAAGAAAAGAGAGAAATCGGTAGATTTGCTCCCTTCGTTCGCAACGTATTGCAGCTTGTTGTATCCTGCTTCCTTATCGAAACGTTCGTTGCGCTTTCTACCATTTCCGGTATCGTTGCAGCAGAAGATATGGTTGCTGAAATCACCAACGACGTTGTTGCATTTGCAATTCAAGCAGTTGTTGTTATTTCTATCTTGGTTCTTGTTAAACACGCAACCAACACGACGGAATACAGCATGGAAGGCAGACTTGCTCCTGGTATGAAGAATTTCAAAGTATTCACGTTCTTCGTTTTGGCAGCTTCCATTGGCGCTATCGCATTGGCACTTGAAGCTGATTACACGATGATGGCTGTTGCATCCGGCGCTATGTTCGTTATCGAAATTCTTATGCGCAAAGCTCCTCGTTTCCCCGAAGAAAAGGTGAAGGAAGAAGAGGAAGAAGAAGCTCCCGCTGGTGGTATGAATGCTGGCAATATGCCCGCTGTACAAGGTCAATTCAACCTTGGCGACAACATCACGTTGGACGATTACTTCAACCAATATTACATTAAAGAAGGCGTTATTCTCAACAACATGAATCACCCTCAATATCCTCAATATCCTAACTACTATGTAAACTCTATGCCTAACGATTGGGCATACATGAAGTAAGAAAAAAACACGTTCGCTTATAATATAATATATATTATTATAATAATGTAGAGAAAATCGAAGAAAGGAGGTTGCCTTGAAATGAGAATGAATCAAATTTCTAACGCTCGTAATAGGCACAGTGTAAATCTCAAAAAGCGCATTGCGAAAAACCGTCGCAGAGCGAAATTGGTCGGCTTGTTGTACTTGCTTGGTACCATTGCTTTGACGGCTTTGGCATGCTTGCCCTTAATCAGCGGTGAAGTGTCCTTCCTTGGCACGAAAAAGACGTTGCTTGTCGGTCTTGAATCGGCTTTGACGGTTTTTGACAGCCTTGAAAACGCTACCGCTACCGCAACCGATTTCGTGGTTGTAGTATGTGCATTCTTGTATTTGGCTATGTTGTTAGGTCTTGTATTTAACGTACTTAGAAGCCTTGGCAAGTTAAAGTGGCTCTTCAAGAAAAAGGCAAGCAGAACGTACGGTTTCAACCGTAACGTATACGCAATGTCTATGATGGGTGACCGTTTCGCAGGTACGATCGGTTCTATCATTACGTTCCATTTCATTATGTGCTTGCTTTGTGGCAACGCAGTAATTGATACGATGTTCCTCGTAGCAATTGGCGCAGGCGCAGCAATTCATTTCCTTTGCGGTCTTTTGGGCGGCAAAACGAAATTGTTCCATATCGAAGTGGGCTATGGTATCACCGAACAAGAACGTGATTCCAGCAGATTTGTTCCTTTCATTCGTAGCTTGTTGCAGGTTGCATCTTCGTTCGCGCTCGTATATTTGTTTATGGAATTTACGACCCTTGCAACCGTACTTCCTGCATTCTTCACGTCGGAAGGCATTATCAACGTAGATATGTTTAACAGCCTTGACATTATGGCGCTTATTTCCGTATTTGTGCAAATCGTTTTGGCGATGAGCATCATTTCGATGGTAAAACGCGCACTTACGCCCGTAGAATTCGGTATCGAAGGCAGATTTGGCGAAGGTATCAAGAAATTTAGACGCGGCGCATTCTTCACGGGCTTGTTTGCAATTGCAATCTACGTATGCAGAACGATGTTCGGCGAAGTTATCTTCACTGTTGACAGCGTGGTAAGCCACGAAGTTCAAATTATTGAAAATACGGACATTCTCGTAATTGCAGGTATCGCGCTTGCAATGTTCATCGTTGAATTGTTGTTGCGTAAGCGTCCTCGTACGTCGGCTGAAAAGCTTGAAAAAGCGGAAGCAGCTGAAGCTGCGGAAGTTGCTGCAGCGGCAAGCAAGAACGGTGCGGTTATGGACGAAAACCTCAGCGACGACGTTGACGTAGATTTCTATTTCAACAATTGTGTTATGTATCCCGGCATCTATTACAGCGGATACGAAGCGAATAACGGCTATCGCAGTTATAAGCGCTAAATTTTTAAAAAGTTCTTACCAAATGATTTCCCGATGATTGTTGTCATCGGGAAGTCGTGCGGTTGATTTTCAGCGGGAGATTAGATATGATAGGTGCTGGTCCTATTAGGACAATTGAAAAATCATTAATAATCAAGAAAATAAAACGTCTTCACCGTCGTGCGCAATCTGCGGGCTTGATTTATCTTGTAGGCACAATTGCCATCCTTGCGTTGGCTTTGGTTATGCCTATTTTTGAGGTATCTCTTCCCATTAGAGTTGGCGAGCAGACGGCGTTGGATGTTTTCACAGTAAGCCTTACGGGTGTATTTTCCGCTTTTTCCATTGAAACTTTCAATACGGCATCGGCGTTAAAGCTGATGATTGCGGTGCTCTATTTGCTTATGCTGTTCAGCGTAGTTATGAGCATCTTTAGATGTATGTTGAAGCTTGGCAGATTGTTTAGAATGAAAGTCACCTGGGCTGTTTCGGAAGAAACTTTCAACGACAACGTAGAAGCAATGGAAAAATTAGGTAGAGTATTCTCTGGTGCGTTCGCTTTTGCTGTGACGATGCTTACTATGATTTATTTAGTGGGTGGTGCGGATAACGTATCCGTTCAAATTGGCGTTTATGCAATACTTGGCGTTTGCATTTTCATTTATTTTTGCGGCGCTTGCTTGAGTCGTTTAACGGCGAGATTCTACCCTGATGCAAGCGAAAAAGATTGGCCTTTCTGGCCCAGAGCACAGGTTGATAAGACCAGCAGTTGGGTTGCGTTTGTACGTAATATGATGCGTATTGCGCTTGTCTTTACTGCACTTGGTTTGTTTACCCAACTTTGCGGTTTGCATCAATTTATCATGGAGTTTTTGACGGCTCCCGATGTAGAAGCATTCATGAGTGATAGCGATACGATCCTTTCGTTGGCACTTGACGTTCTTCTTGGTGCATTCTTGATTGTAGAAGTACATATGGCAACTTCGCAAAGAGAATATTACATGGCGGCGTTTATTTTCTCGTCCGAACGTTTGGACGGTTGGAAATATTCGGGTATTAAAGCATTCTTGACGATTTCCATTTTCACGTTAATCTTTACCCTCGCATGGGTGGGCGCACACATCGCTTTGGGCTTGACGCTTAGCGACGCGCAAGCCATTATGGCAATCGTTTTGGTGTTTATCAATTTGGCAGCTTGCTTAATTCCCGTATTCATGAGTGCAATGGAAAAGGATGCGGCGAAGAAGATTAAGCTGACGGAAATGGGCACTGTGTTCAACAATTACGGCAACGGCTACAGCGAAATGATGTAATTGTTGTGTTTTGAGAGAATAGAAAAAATTAGTTAAATTGAGTTTTAATCGGCAACACCGAAATTTGGTGTTGAAACATTGAGATAAAACGGATTAGCAAGGAGATATGCTATGAAAGCGTACGAAACTTTAACGGATGCAACTCGTAGACGCATCAGAAAAGCGCATTCCAAGATAAAATTCATTGGATTTTTGTATTTACTTGGGATTCTCGCTTTGGCGGCGCTGGCGTTTTTGCCGGCTGTAAAAGTGAACGGGATGGAGTTATCTATCACCACTTTCTACACGCCTATTACAGATGTATTTTCGGGTAACCTTGACATTTTAAACTTGTTGGTTGCATTCTTTTATACCTGCATAATTCTTACGGTAGTAATTAACGTATTCAAGGCGTTTGGTAGACTTGGCCGTTTGTTCAAAAAGACGGCAAGATACGTTCGTTTGAACCGTAATTTGGATGCAATGGAAGACCTGGCGGTAATCTTCTCCGGTTCTTTCGGTGCAATTGTCAACTTCACGTTCTTGATTTGCGTAATTGCAAGCTTTGAAACGATTTTGACTTTTGGTTACGTAACGCTTGGCGTTGGTTTGCTTTTCCATTTCCTTTGCGGTTGCTACGGCGGAACGATCAGCACCTTTACCAGCAGAGCATCTATCGAAGAAAACAAGAGAACTTGCGGTTTGTTCGTATACTTTGTTCGTAACTTCTTGCAAGTATTGGCGTTGGTTTTGATTTGCGTATTCTTCATGGAAATCAATGTTCTCAACGTATACTTGGCATTGCTTTTGGATGGCGACATTGCAGCACTCACGAACGACATTTTCGTTCTTGCAGTATTTGCATTGCAATTCTTAACGGTTATTTGGCTTTTGGTCATGATCAAGCACGCAACGGCGGCTACCGAATATAACGTATGGGGCAGTGAAGGTCCTGGGATGCTTAATTTCCGTGTATTCTCCTTCTTCTCTTTCATTACGATGCTCGGTGTTGGGGTTATCTCTCTCGTGCTTTTGAAAGATACGCTTGCAATCTACGAAAACAGCTTCTATATCGCAGCCATTTGCTTCATTATGTTCATTTTGGATTGCGTATTGAGATCTATACCTCATGAAGAGGAAGAAGAAGTTGAAGAACCCGTTTCGCAACAAAGACCGATGTGGCCTCCTGTAATTTGCGTAAACGCAGGTAACAATTCCACGGAAAAGAAGGAAGAAGACAGCGTACCCAACGGGCTTCCCGAAGGTTTACCTCCCTCCGATCTTTCCAGCCCTCGCGAATGGCAAGTTGTTTGTCCTTCCTGCGCGGCGGAACTTAAGGTAAAGGATGGCGATTATCATCGTTGCCCTTCCTGCTCGAAGGTGTTCCAAGTTCGTAAGACGAAGAAAGCGCTTTAATTTAAAAAAACATTCACCCTTGGGAATTCCGAGGGTGAAATTTTTATAAAAAAATTAAATTTCGTCATAGAATAAAAGGTAAAATATACCAAAGGCGTTGCTTTGCGTTTTTCATTAACAAAGGTAAAAATAAAGATAGAAAAGTGTGGTAAAACGCTTGAAAATAACGGCGTTTTGCGTTATAATAAAAGAGATATTTGAAGAAGAAATGATGCGGCAAAAACGGTTGGCGCATAGGAGGCTAAATATGGCAAAAGAAAATCAATTTGTAGAACAAATCGCGGATATCAATGCGGATTTCCCTCAATGGTACACGGACGTTGTATTAAAGACCAAGCTTGTTGACTATGGTCCCGTTAAAGGTACGATGGTTATTCGTCCATACGGTTATGCAATTTGGGAAAATATCCAAAGCGAATTAAATGCACGTTTTAAAAAGCACGGCGTTGAAAATGCTTATTTCCCTTTGCTTATTCCTATGAGCTATTTCACGAAGGAAGCGGAACACGTTGAAGGCTTCGCGCCCGAAGTTGCCGTTGTTACGCACGCTGGCGGCGAAGAACTTTCCGAACCTTTGGCAATTCGTCCTACGTCCGAAACGATTATTGGTACGATGATGTCCAAATGGGTGCAATCTTATCGTGATTTGCCCTTGAAAGTAAACCAATGGTGTAACGTTATGCGCTGGGAAAAGACCACGCGTCCTTTCCTTAGAACGAGCGAATTCTTGTGGCACGAAGGTCATACGGCGCATTCCTCTGCGGAAGAAGCAAACGAATTTGCGTTGGATATGTTGGCGCTCTATAAAGAATTTATGGAAAACTGCCTTGCTATTCCTGTTTTGACGGGTAGAAAGACGGAAAAAGAACGTTTTGCAGGCGCTGTTGCAACCTATACGATGGAAGCAATGATGAAAGACGGTAAAAGCTTGCAGTCGGGTACGTCGCATTATATGGGACAAAACTTTGCAAAGGCGTTCAATATCGAATACCAAGGTCAAGAAGGGGGCTTGCAGCCTGCATATACCACTTCGTTTGGTGTTTCCACCCGTTTGATTGGTGCGGTTATCATGACGCACGGCGACGAGCGCGGCTTGTTATTGCCTCCCGTAGTTGCGCCTATTCAATGCGTAATCGTTCCTATTGCGGCAAGAAAAGGCGGTGTAATTGAAGCGTGTGAAGCGTTGAAGGCGGAATTGGAAAGCGCTGGTATCAGAGTTACGCTTGATAATACGGACAACAGCCCTGGTTGGAAGTTTAACGAATGGGAAATGAAAGGCGTCCCCGTACGTATCGAGCTTGGTCCTCGTGACATTGAAGCAGGCAAAATGCTTTGCGCACGTAGAGATACTCTTGAAAAGACGGAAATGCCTTTGGAAAACGCAGCTGAAAGCGTAAAAGCAGTGCTTGCGAACATTCAAAAGGATATGTTGGAAGCGGCAAGAGCGCGTCGTGAAAGCCGAATTGTATATGCGGACGATATGGCGGGTATCCTTGCAGGCGTAGAAGCGGGTAACTTTGTAAAAGCTGGCTGGTGCGGTTGCCGTGCTTGCGAAGATAAAATTAAAGAAGAAACGGCAGCTACGGCGCGTGTATACGCAGAAGGCGAAACGGCGGAAAAATGCGCAGTTTGCGGTGAAAAAGCGGAACACGTAATCGTTTACGCAAGAGCTTATTAATAAGAGTAAAACGAGTGGATTTTGGGAATCAGAACCGCTCGTTTTTTATTTTCAACGCATACCTGCCCTATATCTATGGCTTTTTTAGGGGGATTTTGTCGACGTTAAAAAAAGCTGTGAAAATTGGAGGAAAAATACGCATACCCACTTGACGAAAAAACAAAAAAGTGGTATCATAGTAATATGGATAATTGTAACGAAATCAATAAAAACATTGCAAAAAATTTAATATTTTACCGCAAAGCGATAGGGCTTACGCAGGCTGAGCTCGCCGAAAAAATCAATTATTCGGATAAATCTATTTCAAAATGGGAATCGGGCAACGGTGTGCCTGACGTATATACGTTGGTACAGCTTGCCGATTTGTTTGGGGTAAGCCTTGACGCCTTGGTTGGCAGTGACGAGCCAAAGCTCAATCGTCCCAAATCGGGCCGCTTACATTTTCTTATTATGATGCTGTCCTGCGGTTTGGTTTGGTTGGTGGCAACCTGCATGTTTGTCCTTTTGCTAATGATGAAAATTGAGCATGGGGCATGGTTGTCTTTCATTTATGCTGTCGTTTTGACATCGGTTGTGATGATTGTTTATGCGGGTATATGGAAATACCGTATGCTTAGTTTCATTTCAGTATCCACATTGATTTGGGTTACGCTAACGGCGGTTTATTTAACAGGTAAAGTGATTGCGAGCGGAAACGGCTACGATTATAGCGGGTATTGGTCGTTGTATCTTATCGTGGTGCCATTGCAGGGGTTGGGAATTCTGTGGGTATTCTTCCGTTCCTTGTTCAAAAAGAATAAAACCAAAGAAGCGGAATTGGTTGCGAACAATGCGCAATACGATGAAACAAAAATTGCAAACGAAGAAAAATAATTTTTAGGGAAGAATTGGAGAACTTTTTTGTATGCGCTGCTTTCACTGTAAAGAAAATCAAGCTACAAAAACTTATGAAAGAGTCAAAAACGGAAAAAAGCTGTCGGAGTTTTATTGTTTACAATGCTACGAACGGCTGTTTTTCGAGGACGAAATAAAGGCGGAAACGGATTCAACGGATACCTGCCCCTATTGTGGAATGACTTTAGCGGAAGTTGAGGAGAAAAAACTCGTTGGCTGTGCCTATTGCTATAAAATGATGCACGGCGGTGTTTCGCCTATCATTATTAAAATGCAGGGCAAGGAAACGCACAAGGGCAAAGGTCCCGTTTTGGATAGTGAAGAGGAACAAAAATTCGCTCGCCTCGGCGAAGCGGAGCCTTCCGAAGCCGAAATGGATGCGGCGTTGGAACGCAGTCGGTTAAGGCGTCAATGTTATGAACTGGAAGTTATTTTAACAAAATTAAAAAACGAGGGTGATTTTGAAGGCGCGCAAGGATATGCCGATAAATTATCGCGTATGCGCGGCAACGCTCGTATCGAGGAGGAATTCGTATGGCGAAAACTTTCCGATTGAGCGAAACGGTAATCGTTTCCACCCGTATTCGTTTGGCGCGAAACTTCGCAGCCTATCCTTTCCCTGAACGAATGGACGAAGCGCAGGCATCGGACATTGTGCATTTGGTCGAAAAAGGGTTAAGCGGATTGGATGATTTGGGCACTTTTACCCGTTACGATATTGCCAATATGGACGAACAGGACTTACTTCTTTTGCAAGAGCAACATTTGATTAGTCCTGCCCTGGTGCACAGCAAAAGAGGCGCGGCGTTTGTTTCCGCGGACCAAACGCTGTCCATTATGGTCAATGAAGAGGACCATTTAAGGGAACAATATATCTTTAAAGGCTTTGATTTTTATAAAGCGTTTGAACGCTTAAGTGCCATTGACGATGGGCTTGCGTATGCGTACGATTTCGCCTATGATAAAAAATTGGGCTACTTAACGGCGTGCCCTAGCAACCTTGGTACGGGAATGCGCGCATCGGTAATGATGTTTTTGCCTGGATTGATTCGTAGCGGTCGTTTGAAGAAAATGTTGCCGAGTTTACGAAAGGCAGGGCTTACGGTGCGCGGCGCGTTTGGCGAAGGCTCCACCGCCGAAGGGTATCTCTACCAAGTTAGCAACGAACGCACTTTGGGTATGAGTGAGGGCGAAATTTTAGAACAAATGCAAGAAGTGGCGGAAACCCTTTGCGAAGCGGAGTTGTCGGCTCGTATTGAGATGATTAAAACTTCGGGTACGGAAACGAGAGACCGCTGTTTGCGTGCTTATGGCATTTTGCGTTATTGCGCAAAATTGACGTGGAAAGAATTTATGTCCCTCATAGGCGATATTAAGCTTGGCGCAATTTTGGGCGTTTTCCAAATAACCAGTCAAAAGCACTTTGACGATTTCATCGAATATATGCGCCCTGCCACTTTTAGAAAGTGCAATGGCCTGAAAGAGGAAAGCGACCAGCTTTGCGATGAAGTTCGCGCAGAAGAGGCAAATAAATCGATTGCGGAACTTGTGAAAGTGGTATAAAAATTAAATAATCTCGTACATGGTATGGGGTAATTAAAAAAATGATAAATAAATCGGCTTTACGGTCGGAGGAATGACGATATGTATCCATTGTCAAAAGCAACGGAAAATTTCAGAAAATCGCTTGAAAGAGCAAATATGATTGCAGCGGAGCTTGGTACAAGCTTTGTGGGAAGCGAGCATTTTATCTACGCCTTTTTGTGTTTGCCCGAATGTACGGCATACAAAATTTTAACGGCGGAAGGGGTGCGCGCGGAAATTTACGGCGGATTTTTTACGAAGAAAGTTGATAAAAATTATAGCGGACAAGGCTTAACGCCTCGTACCAAAATGATGTATGATAAAGCGGTGGAAACGGCTGAAGTCAACGGTGATTTGGCTGGTACGGCGCACATGCTTTACCAAATTTTGTTGGCATCCGATTGTTGCGCGGTAAAATTCTTAAAGGAAATGGCGGACGTAAACGCATTGATGACGCGTACGCTTTCCACGTTAAACGATATGCAATACGGCGAGGTAGTGGAATCGCAGGGCGGTTTTTCGTCGGCGATGGCATTCGATCCTTTGACGAGCGAATACTCTTCGTCGGGGGCAATGACGAGCGAAAGCTGGAAAGCGCAATCGGTAATGCTGGAAAATCGTGAAGCGGAAAAGGGTAAAACGAAAACTTCGTCAAGACGTAGCGCGGAAAAATTGCCCGATTGCGGAACGGATATGACCGAACGCGCAAGAAAGGGTAAAATGGACCCCGTTATCGGTAGAAAAAAAGAAATTGAAAAAGTGGTACAGGTTTTGTCCCGTCGCTTGAAAAATAATCCCGTATTGATTGGGGAACCTGGCGTTGGGAAAAGCGCCATTATCGAGGGACTGTCGCAGTTGATTGTCAAAGGCGAAGTACCTGAACAGCTTTACAACAAGACGGTATTCTCGGTGGATTTGCCTGGTATGCTTGCAGGTACACGCTATCGCGGCGATTTTGAAGAAAAGCTGAAAAACCTTATCGACGGCGTTGTGAAAGACGGCGATATCGTTTTGTTTATTGACGAAATTCATACGTTGGTTGGCGCAGGCGGCTCGTCCGAGGGTAGCATGGACGCGGCGAATATCTTAAAGCCCATGCTTGCGAGAGGGGATTTGCAGGTTATCGGCGCGACCACCATTGAAGAATATAGAAAATATATCGAAAAAGACAGCGCGTTAGAGCGTCGTTTTACGCCCGTTTACGTGGAAGAACCCTCGGAAGCGGATGCGATTAAAATTTTGAAAGGACTTCGTTCTAAATATGAAGAGCACCACAGCATTGTAATTACGGACGAAGCCATTGAAGCGGCGGTAAAGCTGTCCTCTCGCTATATCACGGACAGATTTTTACCCGATAAAGCCATTGACCTTATCGACGAAGCGGCGGCGCACGTGCGTATCATTGAAGAGGGCGGAAGCATGGAAATGCAAGAAGCTCGTAAGGACGCGTTGCGTTTTGAAGAAGAACGCCGTATGTACGAAAGCCGTGAAGAATACGCTTTGGCAAACGATGCCCTGAAGCAAAAACAACGTGCGGATGAAAAATTGAAAGCGCTGGAGCTTGCGCAGTCGCCCATTACGCTCGCTGACGGAAGAAGCGCTATTGGTAAGGAGCATATCGCAGGGATTGTCAGTGCGAGAATGCGTATTCCGCTTTTAAACATTACGCAGGAAGAAGGCGAAAAGCTGATGCGTTTGGAAGACGATTTGCATAGAAGAATTATCGGTCAAAACGAGGGCGTTTCGGCAGTAGCGAAAGCCATTCGCCGTGCGAGAGCGGGTTTGAAAGACCCTTCTCGTCCTATTGGCTCGTTTATTTTCGTAGGTCCTACGGGGGTTGGTAAAACCGACCTTTGCAAGGCGCTTGCGGAATCCTTGTTCGGTTCAGAGGAGCAAATGATCCGTTTGGATATGAGCGAATACATGGAAAAGCAATCCATTTCCAAGCTTATCGGTGCGCCTCCTGGCTACGTTGGCTATGAAGATTTGCAAACGGGGCAGTTGACGGACAAAGTTCGCACCAAGCCCTATTGTGTAATTTTGTTTGACGAAATTGAAAAGGCGCACCCCGACGTATTTAATTTGCTGTTGCAAATTTTGGACGACGGGCGTTTGACGGACAGCAAGGGACGTACGGTTAGCTTTAAAAATGCCGTTATCATTTTGACGTCCAACGTCGGCGCGGCTACGTCCACGAGCGAGCGCACGGGGATTTATGGCTTCGGTAGCGAAGGTCGCAGCGTAGAAAACGCTAACGAATATGAAAAAATGAAGGAAAATATCACCACTGCGTTGAAGGATAAATTCCGGCCAGAATTTTTAAACCGTTTCGACGATATTGTTGTTTTCCACAAGCTTTCGGAAAGCGATTGCATGCGTATCGGAAGCAAAATTGTCGATTCGCTTGCAAAACGTTTGATTGAGCAACGCGGAATTTCGTTGACGGTAACCGAACGTGCTTTGCTTGCGCTTGTCAAGGAAGGTTACGACGCGCAGTATGGCGCAAGACCGTTAAAGCGTGCTATTCAGCGTAGAATTGAAGATAGATTATCCGAGGAAATTTTGCTTGGGCGTATTAAAAACGGACAACGCGTTGCCGTTGATTTTGTGGACGGCACGTTTAAATTTTCTACGTTCATTAGCTAAACGAAGGAGAAAAATATGAGGTTGACCACCGCAGGGGAATCCCACGGACGTGCATTGATTGCCGTTGTCGAGGGGATGCCGGCGCATTTAAAAATCAATATTGACCAAATCAACGAAGCGCTTGCGTTACGCCAAAGCGGTTTCGGTAGAGGCGGCCGCCAAAAAATTGAAAAGGATAAAGCGGAAATTTTAACAGGGGTGCGCAACGAAGAAACGTTGGGCAGCCCAATTACGCTTTGCGTTTACAATAAAGATTTCGACAATTGGAAGGATAGTATGTCGGCAGAGGCTTGCGAGCAAGCGGCAATGGAGAAAAAACAAGTGACCAAAGTTCGCCCTGGGCATGCTGATTTAACTGGCGTTATCAAATACGGGCAACAGGACGCACGTAACGTTTTAGAACGCGCTTCGGCTCGTGAAACGGCTATCCGCGTGGCGGCAGGGGAAGTATATCGTCAATATTTATCCGCGCTCGGTGTGGAAATTGCTGGCTACGTAAAAGAGATTTGTGGTGTAAAGGACGGGGGCATGTACGCGTTCACCGAACTTTTTGCGGCGAAAAACTCCGAAGTTGGCATGGTGGATAAAAAAGCGGAAGCTTTAGCAAAAGAAAAAATTGAAAGTCTTAAAAAGGACGGAGATACGGCAGGCGGCGTGGTAGAAATCCGCGTAAAAGGCTTGAAAAGTGGCTTTGGTAGCTGTATGTCGTATACGGAAAAATTGGACGCGCAGCTTGCGTGCGGCTTGATGAGTATTCAAGCGATAAAGGGAGTGGAAGTCGGCGCAGGTTTTTCGGTTGGCGCAATGAGCGGACGAGAAATTCACGACGAAATTTTTTATAACGAAACGCAAGGTTTTTATCGTACCACCAACCGCGCAGGAGGTATCGAGGGCGGCATGTCCAACGGGGAAGAAATTGTGCTTCGTGTAGCGATGAAACCTATTCCCACGTTAATGAAAGGACTGCAAACGGTTGATTATCTCACAAAAGAACAAACCGTTGCGGCTTCGGAACGTAGCGACGTATGCGCAATTGTCGCATTGGAGCTGATTGCCGAATGTGTAGTTGCGGAAGTATTGGCAAACGCTGTGAGTAAACGTTTGGGCGGAGATACTATGGCGGAAGTTATTGAACGCTACGCAAAATTGCCTTAACCGAGGGGAATATGGAACACGTAACGCTGAAAACGCCTTCTATGCAAGGCAATATTTACGTAGGTGACGATGCGCTTGAAGCGCGTTTGCCTATCTTGTTGCAGGGGCAAAAAAACTTTGTCCTGACGGATAGCAACGTCTATACGTTATATAAAAATTGGTTTGAAAGGCATTTTAAAAATGTCGAAATTTTCGTGATGCCTGCAGGGGAGGAAAATAAAAATTTTCAGTCCTTATATGAGATTTTATTAAAAATGGCAGGGGCAGGTATGCATCGAACGTCGAGATTGTTTGCCGTTGGCGGTGGCGTTATCGGGGATATCGGTGGTCTTGCGGCTGCACTTTTTATGCGCGGAATTTCGTGTGTACAAATTCCCACAACCTTGCTTGCGCAGGTCGATAGCAGTGTCGGCGGCAAAACTGCGGTGGATTTGGACGGTGCAAAAAATATCGTAGGCGCTTTTTATCAGCCTTGCGAAGTGGTTGTGTGTCCGCAATTTTTATCCACTTTGCCGCAACGAGAATTAAAATGTGGTATCGGTGAAATTATCAAATATGCGGCTTTAAACGCCGAAGTCTTTGATCTTTTGGAAAGCAATGTCGACAATTTGTCAAATATACATTTTTTAACCGCCTTGATTACTGCGTGTATTCGACATAAAACGGCGGTGGTTGAAAGGGACGAAAAAGAAAGCGGCGAGAGAAAATCGTTAAACGTTGGGCATACGACGGGGCATGCAATCGAGCTTGCGTATGGATTATCGCATGGCGAAAGCGTGTTGTATGGTATGCGTTTGGAAACGAAAATTGCCATTCGCGAAGGTGCTTGCAATGAAACTTACGGCAATCGTTTGTTGGTGCTTATCGACCGCGCGTTAGCGTTGGAGCCAATAGCTTCGCCCAATTTTTCCAATATTGCAGATTGCGCAGACAAAGCGAAGCTGGATAAAAAGAATACCGACGATGGAAATATTCAAATGGCAGTGGCAAAATCCAAAGGCGAATGGACGATGCTTGCTATGCCGTTTGAGCGGTATAAAGCCGCGCTTACTTGCGCGGTAAATGATTAAAGAGAGAATGGTAAAAAAGTGAAAATGGGAGGGGCAGGTATGCGTTTAATACAGCCCAGAGCGTATTTTGAAGGGGAATTTGAACTTCCTGGAGACAAATCCATTACTCATCGCGCAGTTATGCTCAACAGCGGTGCGGACGGTGAGGCGGTTATTTCTAACGCCTTGATGGGTGAGGATTGCTTGTCTACTTGCGCTTGCATGCGCGAGCTCGGTGCACAGGTTGACGTTGATGCTACGACCATTCACGTGTGCGGTTGCTCCAACTTTCAAGACGGAAAACAATTAAATTGCGGAAATTCAGGTACGACCATTCGACTTTTGACGGGCTTTGTGGCAGGGAAAGGCATTTCGGCAACGCTATACGGCGACGATTCACTTTCCGCTAGACCCATGAAGCGCGTATCCGAGCCTTTGGCGCAGTTGGGCGCAAACATTCAAACGACGGACGGGCATGCACCCGTACTGGTATCGTCTGCGCAATTAACGGGCGGCGACGTGCGTTTAAAAATTGCTTCCGCGCAGGTAAAGAGCGCGGTTATTTTGGCAGGCTTGTCGGCAAACGGGGAAACCTCGGTGACCGAACCGATAAAATCCCGTGACCATACCGAACGAATGCTTGTGGCGATGGGAGCCAATATCAAGGCGGAAGGTAACCGAGTAACCGTACAAAAAAGCAACTTAAAAGCTATGGACGTATGCGTTCCATCGGACATTTCCTCGGCGGCGTATTTTATGGCGCTTGGCGCGTTAAAGGGGAAAACCCTTTGCAAAAACGTAGGCATCAACCCTACGCGCACGGGGATTTTGACGGCCTTTGACCGTTTGGGAATTCGCTATTCCTTGTTAAACCGCAGAGTGTCGGGGGGCGAAGAAACGGCGGATATTTTGGTGGAAAAAACACCTATGCACGGTTTGACGTTGACGGCGGAAGACGTTCCGTCAATGATAGACGAATTGCCCTTGGTGGCATTGCTTTGCGCGTATGCGGACGGAGAAAGCCGTATCACGGGTGCGAAAGAATTGCGCGTGAAAGAAAGTGACCGTATCCGCACCACAGCGGAATTAATCCGCAACCTTGGCGGCGATTGTGAGGAGTTAGAAGACGGATTTATTATTCGCGGTAAAAACAAACTTGCTGGCGGTAACGTCGACAGTTATTTAGACCATAGAATTGCCATGACGGCAGCTGTCGGGTTAATTGCTTCCGAAAACGGCGGAGATATTTACCGCCCCGAATGCTGCGCCATTTCCTTCCCTGATTTCTTTGCAAAAATCGGCGTAAAATTATAAAAGGAAGGGGGCAGGTACGAGATGAATATTAAGAAACTGCATTTAGGACTGATAGGAAAAGACGTTTCAAAATCGGACAGTCCTCGTATCCATACCTTTATTTTAAAGGAATGGGGGATTGATTGCGAATATGATTTGCTTTCCGTTTCTCCCGACGGATTTGATTTAGCAATGCGCCGTTTGATGGGGGATTTCGATGCGTTCAACGTCACAATACCCTATAAGCGTGACGTTATGGAATACTTAAACGAAGTCAACGGCGACGCGTTTTTATTTAGCGCAGTCAATACGGTTGTGTCGGCAACGGCGGCAGGCTACAACACGGACGGCGCAGGTTTTATGTTGATGCTTCGCGCTAACGGGATAGACGTTAGTGATAAAAAAATTTTGGTGCTTGGTATGGGCGGCTCGGGCAGGAGTACTGCGGCGGTGTTAAAACAAAACGGTGCAAAAGTCTACGCATACCAAAGACGGCAAGAAAAGTTGCAAGAAACGTGCAACGAAATTGGCGTTACGGCGGTATCGACGCCCTACGGCGCGTATGATATTCTCGTCAATTGCACGGGCGTGGGTATGCATAAAACGGAAGGCGTATCACCTGTAGAAGCCCTTGCATTCAATAGCGCAAGCGTGGCAATTGATTTAATCTATCGACCTGAAAAATCCGAATTTTTACGCTTGGCGGAAGAACGTGGTTTAAAAATTTGCAACGGCAAAGCAATGTTGTTTTTCCAAGCTTATTATGCAGATTGCATTTATGTAAACAAACAGCCTGACGACGGTGAAGCGCAGGCATTGTACGAAAAATTTAACCAGCAATAAACACAAAACAATCGAACGGAGGACGTACGGTTATGAAATTTTTAGTTATTAACGGGGTGAACCTCAACCTCACAGGTAAACGTGAAAAAGACGTTTACGGAGCAAAAACTTTAGAGGAAATCAATGCAGGTATTGCAGAATATTGCAAGCAGCGCGGGGATAGCGTCGATTTTTATCAAAGCAATATTGAAGGGGAGCTTGTCAACAAGCTGCACGAAGCCTATTTGACGCGCGGTTACGACGGCATTTTGTTGAATGCAGGTGCGTATACCCATTACAGCTACGCGCTTCGCGATGCAATTGCGGCAATCGACGTTCCCGTTGCGGAAGTGCATATTTCTAACGTGCACGCGCGTGAGGCATTCCGTCACAACAGCGTGTTGTCGGAGGTTTGCAAAGGCGTAGTTTGCGGTTTTGGCGAAGGTAGCTATCTCGCGGCAATCGAGGGCTTGAAATCCGTTCTTGCTTGCAAATAAACCAATCAGTTTACGAGGCGCAAAAATGAACATAATTTTATGCGGAATGATGGGCGCCGGAAAGTCGACGGTCGGCGCGCAGTTGGCGGCGATGACCAATCGCCGTTTGGTGGATACGGACGAAGTAATCGTTTGCCGTCACGGCGCAATTTCGGATATTTTCAAGCAACGCGGCGAAGCGTATTTTCGTGCGTTGGAAACGGAAACGGTAAAGGAATTTTCTAAAGAAGACGGCTTGATTATTTCCGTTGGCGGAGGCTTGGTTTTGAAAGAGGAAAACGTTTCTCTTTTGCGAAACAATGGCAGGCTTATTTATTTAAGCGCAACGTCGCAAACGCTGATTGACCGTTTAAAAGCGGATACACAAAGACCGCTTTTGCAGGGCTGCGAAGAGGAGTTGTCCAACCGAATTCTCCGTTTAATGGAGGAGCGTGCTCCCATTTACGAACGGGTTGCCGATTGCATTTTGAATGTAGATAGCAAAACGCCAAAAGAGGTTGCAAAGGAAATTATTTCCTTGTTATAATTAAGAAAAAAATCATTGATAAAATACAAAACGACGGGGGCAGGTACGCGATGAAAACGGTTTTGGTCACTGGTGGAGTGAGAGGAATAGGGTATGGAATAGCGATGGCTTTTTTGCAAAAAGGCTATCGTGTTTGCGTTACGTATTCTAAAGACGAAGAAAGCGCGGCAACTGCGCGCGCACAAGGGCTGGAAGTATATTTATCGGACGTTTCCGACGAAGCGCAAGTGTTGGATTTGTTTGCGAAGATAGGGGATATCGACGTGCTTGTCAATAACGCAGGGATCTCGCAGGTTGCGCAAATTCAAGACGTTTCTTATGCGGATTGGCAACGCCTTTTCGCTGTAAACGTCGGCGGTGCTTTTTTGTGTAGCCGTGAGGCGGCCAAGAAAATGATATCGAAAAAGAGCGGCTTAATCGTCAACGTTTCTTCCGTTTGGGGGGAGGTGGGCGCAAGCTGTGAAAGCGTGTACGCTTCTTCCAAAGCGGCGCTTATTGGGTTTACAAAATCGTTGGCAAAGGAACTCGGCTGGTCGGGTGTGCGTGTTAATTGCGTTTCGCCCGGCGTTATCCAAACGTCAATGAATGCACGTTTTTCCGAGGCGGATATCAAGGCTTTGGTGGACGAAATTCCTGCAGGTCGTCTTGGCGATAGCAACGACGTTGCCCAAGCCGTATTGTTCTTGGAAGAAAACGAATACGTTACGGGTATAGATTTGCCTATCAACGGCGGTTTTTCTATCGTATAAGCCGAGGGGTAATACCGATTAACTTTTATTTTTAAAATATCCGTCTAATATATTTTGTATAAAATCGTCAGCAATTCCCTGCGTGGGGGATTGCGGCGTTTTTTTATACGCGGAATTTTCCTCGTGAGGGCATTCGGGCGCAGGTTCGGGCGCAGGCTTCGGAGAAGGTGGCGAGCAATTTGAAAATGCTTTGGAAAAATTGGATAAATCTTTTAAAAAGGAAAGCATTTGTTCAGAATCTTTCAACTTTTCCATAATCGGCTTTACGCTATCGGCAAAATCGGGTTTTTGTGAGAAATAATAGAGCAAAATAAGAATTAAAATTTCCATAATACAAGTATATGCGCGAGGGCAAAAAAGTGTCAAAGCCAACTTTTACAGCATAGTATATGTAAGAGGGTGTCGGCGCAAGCTTGCCCGTATGAAAGAATGTCCAAAGGAGCAACTATGAAAAAATTTAAAGATTACGCGCAAGAGGAAAACAATGCAAACGCATCGCCAAAGAATGCAAGTTCCGCGGAGGAATTGACGAAAAAAATTGCCGCGGCATACAATGGAAAAAGCAACGTGTGGATGATGAAAAGCATTTTGGCGGAAGCCGAACGAAGTAAGCGCGAGGGTACGCTTTCCAATGAGGAAATAGACGCCTTTTATGCCAGCTTTGCGCCTATGTTGGATGAAGGACAGCGAAAACGACTTTATGCGGTGGTGAAAAAGTTGAAAGAGATATAAAAGCAAAATGAAGGCACCATGTACGCGTTGAAATTATAATTCCCTTAAAGCGGAGAGTAATTTATCTATTTCGTTTTTGCTGTTAAAATGCGAAAAAGAAACACGTGCCAAACCATCTTTATCGGTATGTAACGCCTTGTGCATTAAGGGAGCGCAATGCAATCCGCCGCGTATAGCAATATCATATTTTTCGGATAAAATTTCGGCAAGGTATTCCGATTGAATTTCTTTGTGAGCAAAGGCAACGATGCCGCAAGGATTCGGTTTGGAATAAATAACGTAATTATCAAGCGTTTGCAAGCCTTCCTGTAAATATTCCGTCAACGCGAAGATACGTTTTTGCATCAATTGACCGTTGGTTGTGATATAACGCACGCCTTCCAAAAGGGAAACGATTGCAGGGAAAGCAAGCGTTCCCGCTTCTAAACGATCGGGGTAAAAATCGGGCATATCTAAAGAGATACTCATCGAGCCAGTGCCGCCAAAAAGAATGGGGTCGGGGTCAACGTTTTCCGAAAAAAGCAAAGCGCCGCAACCTTGTGCACCGAGCAGCCCTTTATGCCCCGCCAAAGCAAATAAATCAATACCTGCCCCTTGCATTTTTATTGGAAAGTGCCCGCCGCCCTGCGCTCCGTCCACCAAAAATAAGACGTTTTTGGGAAGTATAGCTTTAATTTTTTCAAGGTCGGGGATAGCGCCCGTAACGTTGGACGCGGAGGTCACAATTACCATTTTCGTGGTAGGGCGTAATAATTTTTTTAAGGCAGAGCAATCAATTTCCGTATCTCCGTCTATCGGCTCACCTGCAAGCGGAAGGACGTCGTATTGGATAACGTTTGCCTGGCGCAACGCCTCTAAAGGGCGTAGAACGGAATTATGTTCCATGCAACTAACAAGAACGTGATCGCCTTTTTTCAAAACTCCGAAAATGGCAATATTTAAAGCCTCGCTGCAATTTTTTGTAAACACAACGCGGTCAAACCCATAGCCGCCAAAATGCTTATCAAGCGCATTGCGACAATCCAAAACGGTTTTAGCGCAGGCAAGCGACAGTTTATGCCCACTTCGGCCTGGGTTAGCGCAAACGCGTGCCGCGGAAGTAAAAGCGGAAAGAACGGTGTCGGGTTTTCTGCCGCCCGTAGCGGCGTTGTCAAAATAAATCATAAAGCACCTCATTTTAAACCCAACCGATAACGGGGGATACATAATATACTATTCGAGAAAGGAGGTATCTATGCCATGATGATACTTGCGGTGTTTCGTTCGAGGTCGCACACGTTAGACTACGCCGAGCGTCTTCGCGCACACGGAATAACAGCGGCGACCGTTCCCACGCCCCGTGAGGCGCATATCGGTTGCGGAATTTGCGTTCGCTTTGAACTGCGTTATTTTTCTCGCGCGCAAACCATTTTAAAAACGGGGCGATATTCCTCGTTTAAAGCCTTTTACAAAACGGAGTTTCAAGGCAGTCAAATGTCTGTTTTACCACTCTAAAAGCAAATAAAAATCCTTACACTTTTTTTCGCTTGACGCTTGCAAAATGTTCGGCGTTATGCTATACTAAATACGTTATGAAAATTACGGACAAAAAAGCGGCGCTTGCCGAGTTGCAAACTTTATACCCAGACGCAAAGCCTGCGTTGCATTACACGAGCGATTACGAGCTTTTGGTGGCGGTCGTTTTATCTGCACAATGCACGGACGAGCGAGTAAATATTGTTACGGAACAGCTTTTCAAAAAATATTCCACCCCCGAAGCAATGGTAACGCTTTCGCAAAAAGAGCTTGAAAAATACATTTTCTCTTGTGGATTTTATCGAATGAAAGCGGAGCATATTTTATCCGCTTCGCGTGATATTATTGAGAAATTTGACGGCAAAGTGCCCAATACCATTGAAGATTTGATGAGCCTTGCCGGCGTAGGGAAAAAGACGGCAAACGTTATTTATTCAGTGGCGTTTGGCGGTGCGGCTATTGCCGTAGACACGCACGTTTTTCGCGTGAGTAACCGCTTGGGGTTGGCGAAAGGCAAAACGCCGTTAGAAGTGGAGGAAGCGCTGTGCAAAGCCATTCCAAAAAGCGATTGGTCCAAAGCGCACCATTGGCTAATTTATCACGGCAGACGGGTATGCCATTCTCAAAAACCCGATTGCGCCGCATGTACGTTGGCGAAAATTTGTGATTTTAACAAAAAGAAATAAAGCATAAACTCCCCTTGGTTTCCGCATACTGCGGTTACGGGGGTGTTTTTTATGGAAAAGGACGAAAAGGAAATGCTGATAACGCTTTGCAAAATGGAAGATTTGGCGGAAAAGAAAGCCAATATCTATTCTCGTTTGCTTATGGATACGGAAAAAGCGCAAGAAATGGAACGATTAGCGGCTACGCATAAACAAGCTAAAAAGGATTTGGAAATTTTATTGTACGGAAAGCCGAAAAAAGACAAAAAGGCATAACCATGTACGAGGTGAATTGAAAAAATGAAGTTTGAAAAGAGAGAAATTACGTTAAACGAAACCGACAGTTTGTCGGATATGTATCATTTTGAAAAGGCACTTTTTAAGGCGTATGAGGAAGGAAAAAACAAAGCGGAAAGCAGGCAGGTTGTATCCGCAATGGAAACGCGTATGCAAGCGTTGTACAGCGAGGGCGAACGCTTGAAAAAAACGATTGACAAATTAAATTAAAGTGGAATAAAAAGAGTGATAAAAGAACGAGAAAGAAAAAAGGGGCTAAAGGCGGATTAGAAAGCGGACAATAGCCTTTTTTTGCTTGACAAGCTTGTTTTAGCATAGTATAATATAACAAGACACAACAAAGTTGTGCGAAAAACAAAAAGAGGTATACTATGGCGAAAGATAAGAGCAAAGGTTTTTTTGCGGAATTTAAGAAATTTATCACGCGCGGCAACGTCCTTGATATGGCTGTCGGCGTTATCGTAGGCGGCGCGTTCACTGCAATTGTAAACGCAATCAGTAATAATATTTTAAAACCGATCATCAATTGGTTGTTGGCATTGGTGCTTGGCGGCGAGGGTTTAGAAGGCGCTGTAACCTTCCTTTCCCGTGTTTACACGACGGATGAAACGGGTAAACAAATTGTCGATCTTACCAATTCCATTTTTATCGATTGGGGTGCAGTAATCAGCGCAATTATCAACTTCCTTTTGATTGCATTCGTGTTGTTCACTATCGTTCGTGTGATGAACCGCGTAGCGGAAGCAAAGGAAAATGCAATTAACGGCGTTGAAATCAATGAAAAGAAAGCCATTTACAAAATCCGTAAGGAAGAAGGCGTTTCCAAGCTTGAAGCAACGGCTATCTATTTGAGAAGAAAAGAAGAAGAACGCGCGGCGAAAGCGGAAGAAGAACGTCTTGCGGCGGAAAAAGCGGCGGAAGAAGCTCGTCTTGCGGAAGAAAAAGCAACCGAAAACACAAGACTTTTGGCGGAAATCCGCGATTTGTTGAAAAACAAATAATCAAAAGCGTTCAAACGAGAAAAAAATTGTTGACTTTTCCTTATTTGATAAGGTATAATAAACAAGTAAAAACAAATCAAAGGCGATGAAAAAGCAGGCGTGTTTCATAAACTTTCAAAAGAGAGCGTATCCGTAGGCTGAAAGGTACGCGAAAGGGGGAAATCGACCATTTCACTTTGGAGCCGCTTTCTTGAGCCGTATGGCACGGGGTAGGGAAAGCCGTTGACGCTGCGTAAAAGCGTAACGAAGGCATAGCTTGCGCTATGTGAAAACAGGTGGTACCGCGAACAAACTTCGCCCTGTGCGTCTAACGACGCGCGGGGCGTTTTTACATTTTCTCGCAAAGTTTATACGCAAAATTTTTGCGTAAGCGCATACGAGAGAAAGGAGAGACAAGCCGCCTTTAAAAGTTGTAAAAAATCAAACGAAGAAAATTCGGAGGAAGTATATGAAAGAAAAAATTGCAGCGTTGCAATCGGAAATCACGTCCGCAATGCAACAAACGGAAACGGGCAGAGCGCTTTACGAACTCAAAGTAAAGTTCCAAACCGAGCTCAAAGGCATCATGAGTGGCATGAAAGATTTGCCCAAGGAAGAACGCCCTACCTTTGGTAAGGTGGTAAACGAATTCAAACAGCAAATGGAAGAGCAGTTTGAAGCGCGTGCGGGGGTTGTTCGTCAAATGGAAATGGAGAAAAAGTACGCCGACGAGCGTATCGACATTACGATGCCTGGCAAAAAGTATAAGGCAGGCGCGTTGCACCCCATTACCCTCGTTAAAAACGAGTTGATTGACATTTTCGCTGGTATGGGTTTCAAGGTGTTTGAAGGACCTGAAATTGAAACGGATTATTACAACTTCACGGCGCTCAATACGCCCAAGGACCACCCTGCAAGAGATATGCAGGACACCTTCTATCTTGCGGACAACCTTCTTCTTCGTACGCAAACGTCGGCAGGTCAAATCCGTGTTATGGAAAAGGACGCTCCGCCCATCAAAATTTTGTCCCCTGGCCGAGTATTCCGTTCGGACGACGATGCAACCCATTCGCCCATGTTCCACCAAATGGAAGGGCTTGTAGTGGATAAGGGGATTACGCTTTGCGATTTGCAAGGTATGCTTGCGGAATTTGCTAAAAAAATGTTTACGGATTCGACGAAAGTTCGTCTTCGTCCTTCCTATTTCCCGTTCACGGAACCCAGCGTAGAGGTTGACCTTAGCTGTTCGGAATGCGGCGGCAAGGGCTGTCGTCTTTGCAAGGGTACGGGCTGGATTGAAGTTCTCGGCGCGGGTATGGTAAACCGTCGCGTACTTGAAAACTGTAACGTTGATCCTGACGAATATACGGGTTTTGCGTTTGGTATGGGTATCGAACGTATTGCTATGCTCAAATACGGTATCAACAACATTAAGACGTTGTTTGAAAACGACACGAGATTTTTGGAACAATTCGAGGATTAAGGAGAGAAGAAAATGAAAGCACCTTTCAGTTGGTTAAAAGATTATGTAGATATTGACGTTTCCGCGCAGGAATTGGCGGAAAAACTTTTCTCTTGCGGTTTTGAAGTGGAAGAACTTTCCTACCTCGGTGAAAAAATCAACCGCGTTGTCGTTGGCGAAATCAAGGCATTGACGCCGCACCCCGACAGTGACCACATGCAAATTTGCGTAGTGGATTGCGGTGACGAATATGGCAGGGAAATCCAAATTGTAACGGGCGCGCCCAACGTATACGTGGGTATGAAAACGCCTTGCGCGCTTGACAATTCGACGGTGGTGGAAAGCAACCCCGCTATGCTTGAAAAGAACCCTGATGGCATTAAGAAAATTAAGAAAGGCAAGCTTCGCGGCGTAGAATCCTTCGGTATGCTTTGTTCTGGTGAAGAACTTGGCATCAACGACGATTTCTATCCTGGCGCGGAAGTAAACGGCTTGTTGGATTTGGCAAAGGACGCGCCCGTAGGCGAAGATATCAAGAAAATTGTTGGTTTGGATGATTGGATTTTTGACATTTCCGTTACGGCAAACCGTCCCGATTGTCAATGCATTTTAGGTATTGCAAGAGAAGTGGCGGCTGTTTTGAACAAGCCCTTCAAGGCTCCCAATTATTCGTATACGGCAAACAAAACGTCGGCTGCGCCTATTACGGTAGAAGTGCAAGCGCCCGATTTGTGCCCTAGATACGTAGGTCATTACGTAGAAAACGTAACGGAAGGCGTATCGCCTGCATGGATGAGAAAACGCCTTGCAATTTCGGGTATTCGTTCCATTTCTCCCATTGTAGACATTACCAATTTCGTGCTTTTGGAAATGGGCCAACCCATGCACGCATTTGACGCGGACGATATCGGCGGCAGAAAAATTATCGTGCGCCGCGCAACTGCAGGCGAAAAAATTGTCACCCTTGACGAAAAGGAATTTACCTTGACGACGGACAACCTTGTTATTTGCGACGGCAACAAACCCGTTGCGCTTGCAGGTATCATGGGCGGCTTGAACAGTGAAATTAAAGCTACGACCAAAAACGTATTCTTCGAATCGGCGAAATTCGCTCGTGATAACGTAAGAAAAACGTCGCGCGCGCTCGGTCAATCTTCCGATTCCTCTTCTCGCTTTGAAAAGGGTGTTGATGCTTATACCAACGGACTTGGTATGGCGAGAGCATTGCATTTAATTGAAGAACTTGGCTGCGGTACGGTAACCGATCTTTGCGCGGATGCGTGTGCGGTTTCTCTTGCGCCTCGTGCGATGAGCGCAAGCATTGCAAAAATTAACGCGCTCCTTGGTATCGTTGTTCCCAATGAAGAAATTGCTTCCATTTTGGAACGCTTAAACTTCAAACCCAGTATCAGCGGCGACGTATTGACGGTGGAAATTCCTGGTTATCGTGACGACGTAGACGGCTATCCCGATTTGGCGGAAGAAATTATCCGTATGTATGGCTATGAACATATCATTCCTACCTTCTTGAACGAAGCGACGGTAACGGGCGGCGGCTTGACGGACGAACAAAAGAAGGAATTGCACGTGAAAAACCTTCTTCGTACGCAAGGCTTCTATGAAGCGTATAACTATTCTTTCTATTCCCCCAAGGATTTCGATTTAATGAAACTCCCTGCGGATGCGGCGGAAAGAAACGCGGTGAAAATCCTCAATCCTATCAGCGAAGAATTGTCCGTAATGCGCACTTTCCTTGCACCTTCGATGCTTATGAATGCAGTTCGTAACATTAGACGCGGCAACGACGAGGGGAGAGAGTTTGAAATTGCAAACGTTTACGTACCCAACAACACGTTGGCGGGCGAACAACCCAACGAAAGCAAGCACCTCGTGCTCGGCATTTGGGGCGGCGGCAACGATTTCTTTGATATGAAGGGCGCAGTGGAACGTTTCGCGGAAGTATTCCACTTGAATTTTGGCTACGAAAGAGCGCAAAAATCCTATTTACATCCTGGCGTTTCTGCAAACGTACTTGTGGACGGCGAAGTGGTTGGCTGTATCGGTGAACTCGACCCTGCTATCGCGCTTTCTCTTGGTTTGGATAAAAAAGTATACCTTGGTGAATTGGATTTGGCTGCAATTGCGGAAAAGGCGGATGATGGTATTCGTTATAAAAACTTGCCTAAATTCCCCGCGGTGAAGCGTGACCTTGCGTTGCTTGCCGATGAAAAATTGACCTGCGCGGAAGTAGAAGACGTATTGATGCATTCGTGTAAATACGTAACGGCGGCAAAATTATTCGACGTTTATAGAGGCGGTCAAGTGCCCGAAGGCAAGAAGAGTATGGCGTTTACCTTAACCTTCACGCCCGATGCGCAAACGGAAAAAGCATTCACGCCCGAAACGTTGGACGGTTTCGTTAAGAAAATTTTGAACAACCTCAAATTTAAGTTGGGTATTGAACTTAGATAATGAAAAGAACGGAAAAAATTGCAAGCTTCGGCTTTATCAACGTAGACAAACCGTCGGGGATTGTTTCTTCGACGGTTGTCAATAAAATCAAATGGCTTTCGGGCGCGCCCTGCGGACACATGGGTACGCTCGATCCTTTGGCAAGCGGAGTTTTGCCCGTTGGGATTGGCAACGCTACAAGACTGTTCGATTACTTTTTGGAAAAGCAAAAAACGTACGTTGCGGAGTTCACTTTTGGGGTGGATTCGGACACGTTAGATTCGACGGGAAACCTCGTTTATGGGGGGCATGTACCCGATGAAAAGCAAATTGAAGAAATTTTGCCTACCTTTTTCGGAGACATTATGCAAATGCCGCCGAAGTACAGTGCGAAGAACGTAAACGGCCGTAGAGGCTACGAATTGGCTCGCGCTGGGATTGAATTTGAATTGCAACCCAAGAAAGTGCATATCTACGGAATGAAGCTATTGGGGCGCGCGGAAGACAAGGCGAATACCTTCCGTTTAGAAATTCGTTGCGGCGGCGGTACGTATATCCGTTCGCTTGCCCGCGATATAGCGGAAGGGCTTGGTACGAAAGCGGTAATGAGCGCGCTTCGCCGTACGCAAAGCGGTGTATTCACCTTGGAAAATGCCATTCCTTTTTCGCTGTTAGAACAAGATCCTGACGTAGAAACCTTGCAACAATACGTTATCCCTACGGAGAGTGTACTGCCTTTCCCGAAGTTGATTTTAGAGGGGAAGGCCAAAGAAAAAATCTTTAACGGTATGCTCGTTGCGGCAACGCAAGCGGACGGATTGTACAAATTATATAACGGCGACAGCTTTTATGGCATTGCCGAAATTAAAAACGGTTTAGCGAAAGCAAAGACGAAATTATGTTAAAAGTAACCAAACTGACGGACAACGTAGAGATAGAAAAAGGTACAGCGATGTTGCTTGGCGGCTTTGACGGCTTGCATGCAGGGCATCGCGCGCTTTTATCGTACGCAAAATCCGCAGGTTTGCCCGTTGGCATAATGACAATACTTGGCGGTAAGGGCGAACAAAGCCTGTTCACTCTTTCCGAGCGCGCGAAAATCTTTCGAGAAAACGGTGCCGATTTCATTTTCGAATTGCCTTTTTCCGAAATTAAGGATTTGTCTCCCGACCATTTTTTACAGCTCTTAAAGACGGAATGCAACCCCAAATTGTTGGTTTGCGGCGAGGATTTTCGTTTTGGCGCAGGCGCAAAAGGTACGCCCGAATTTCTAAAAGATAGGGGGCAGGTACGCGTTGAAGTGCAAAATTTGCTAAAAATCGGCGGTGAAAAGGTCAGTTCGGGGAATATTAAAAAGCATATAGAGCAAGGCGAAGTGGAAAAGGCTTGTAGCTTGTTAGAGGCGCCTTTCTTTTTGGAGGGTGAAGTGGTAAAAGGGCGGCAAATTGGTCGAACGATACAATTCCCCACTGCAAATATCGCCTATCCCAAAGAAAAAATAGCATTAAAAAAGGGCGTTTATCAAACGGAAGTGCGGATAGAAGGCAAGGCGTACAAAGGGATAACCAATTATGGCGCAAGACCGACCTTTGACAACGATGAGGTATGGACGGAAACCTATCTTATTGGGTTTGACGGCAATTTATACGACAAACGTTTGACGATAAACTTTATTAAATTTTTGCGAGATATCAAGAAATTTGATAACGCAAACGCGCTAAAAGCGCAATTGGAAGAAGACGTGAGGAGGGTGACGGAGCATGATTAAATTTGGACCTAGCGGCAATTGCGAAAGCTTTTACGCAGAAGGATATTCGCATACGGAAGAAGCGGCGGCGTTTGTAAAAGAACGCGGGTTGGACTGTTTCGAATATTCCTTTGGCAGAGGGGTGCGCATGTCCGAGGATAAGGCAATTTCCATAGGCGAAGCCTTTTTTGCGCAAGGCGTAGAAATTTCTGCCCACGCGCCCTATTTTATCAATTTCGCCAACGTTGACGACGAAATGGCGGCAAAATCCTACGGTTACGTTTTAGACAGTGCGAAAATGATTCAATTGATGGGCGGGAAACGAGTGGTTTTTCACCCTGCGGCGCAGGGCAAGCTTGCTCGTGAAGAGGCAGTGCGTTTGACCGAAGATCGATTGAAAATTTTGCGTGATTATATTTATTTGAACAATATGCAGGACCTCATTTTTAGCCCTGAAACGATGGGGAAAGCGGCGCAAATCGGTACGCTTGAAGAGATTGCTCGTTTTTGCAAAGTGGACTCCGTGTACGTGCCCTGTATTGATTTTGGACATATCAACGCGAGAGAACAAGGCTCGCTGAAAACGGTTGCCGATTATAAATCTCGTTTGGAATATATGATTTCCGAGCTTGGTTATGAACGAATGAAGCATTTTCACGTGCATTTTTCCAAAATTATGTACGGAGCGAAAGGGGAAATCAAGCACCTTACATTTGAGGACGAAATTTACGGCCCTGAATTTGAGCCTTTGGCAATTGCGCTCAAGGATTTGGCGTTGGAGCCTTACATAGTAAGTGAATCGGCTGGAACGCAAGCGGAAGACGCAAAAGCAATGAAGGATATTTACAATAAATTGTAAAAATTTCGCTTGGGACACTTGACGAAAGTCGTTTTTTTTGGTACAATATACAATAAGAGGGTATTGCTATGGTAATAACGAACGAAAAAAAAGTATTTGAAGCGTGCGGCTGCGAGGCGATTTACGTTTCATGCGAATATATGTTGCGTTACGTTACGGGCTTTGCTCCTGAAAACGGATTTGTTATCATTGACAAGGACGGCGCAACGTTGTACACGGACAAACGTTACATTGAAGCGGCGGAAAAATTGTTTAAAGACACGGGTATCACTCCCGTTTTATATAAAAAGGACGATGCGGTCAACCGTTTGTCTACCTATCAATCGGTGGGGATTTCTTTTGACCAAACCAGCCATTCGGAATTTTTGACAATGGAAAGCGCAGGCGTTAAGATGGTCAATATCGACGACGTACTTGCAAAGCTTATGACCATTAAAAACGAATGGGAAATGGAAAATATCGCAAAAGCATGTGAAATTGCCGAAGAAGCGTTTTTGCGTTTGCTTCCTCAAATCCAAGTGGGTATGACGGAAACGGAAGTGGCGGCTTTGTTGGAATTTGAAATGCGTAAGGGTGGCGCGCAAGGCGTATCGTTTGATTCGATTGTAGCGTTTGGCGCAAACTCCGCAGTGCCTCACCATGAAACGGGGAATACGAAATTGGCGTTTGGCGACGTTGTGCTTATTGATTTCGGCTGCAAGGTGAACGGCTATTGCTCGGATATCACGCGCACTTTCCTCTTTGGCGACGACGGCAAGCACGAAGAATTTAAAAAGGCGTACAACGCTGTTTTGACCGCGCACGAGTTAGTAAAAGAACGCTTGGTTAGCGGAATGACGGGCAGCGAAGGCGACGCAATCGCGAGGGAATATTTGGCTTCGCAAGGCTATGGCGCTTTGTTCACGCACTCGCTTGGGCACGGGCTTGGCTTAAACGTGCACGAATACCCTACTCTTCGACCGGGCGTTGAAATTCCGCTTGAGGACGGCATGGTATTCTCGGACGAGCCTGGGGTGTACGTAGCTGGGGAATACGGTATCCGCATAGAGGATACGGTAGCTCTCAAAAACGGAAAAGTACACAGTTTTATGTCGAAAACAGACAGAAACTTAATGGTTTTATAACACAGTTTAAAAATAAAAAAAATATATATTTGAAATACAAGGAGAAAAAATTGTATGGCACAGATTTTGGCAGGTGATATTCGTAAAGGCGTAACTTTCGAGTACAAGAGCGGCGTTTACACCGTTACCGACTTCCAACACGTTAAGCCCGGTAAAGGCGCAGCGTTCGTTAGATGTACGCTTAAGAACGTTGTAACGGGACAGGTTTTGTCCAACGAAACCTTCAACCCTACGGCAAAGCTTGAAACGGCTCAAGTTGAAACGAAGAAGATGACGTATTCCTATTATGACGGCGAATTCTACGTATTCATGGACGAAGAATATAACCAAGAAATGCTTACCTTCGATCAAGTAGAAGAAGCATTGAAATATATTAAGGAAAACGATATGGTTACCGTTAAGTTCCTTTACGGTAAGGCATTCTCCGTTGAACCCGAAAACTTCGTTGAATTGAAGGTTATCGAAGCTGAACCCGGCGTTAAGGGTAACACGGCTACCAACGTTATGAAGAACGCTAAGGTAGAAACGGGTGCAACCATTCAGGTTCCTATGTTCGTTGAAGAAGGCGAAACGATCCGTATCGACACCAGAACGGGCGAATACATGAGCCGCGTTTAATTATCCAACGATAATTTTAACGAAATAATCATTTAAAAACAACTCGCAAAATGCAGGATATTAACAATCCTGCGTTTTGTTGTGTTTATTTATAAGGTAAAAGTGGAAAAATGTTTAACGGATTTTCATATTCCGTTGGCATTTTTCTCTATATAATAGATATAATAAGTAAAGGATAAAACGAGGGATGAAAGCGGTTGTACAACGTGTAAAAGCAACAAAATTGAGCGTGGACGGTAACTTGGTTTCCGAAATCCCGTTTGGGCTTACGGTATTCCTGGGTATAAAAACGGGGGACGAGGAAGCGCAGGCGGCGTATTTGATGAAAAAAATTGCCAATTTACGTATCTTTGAGGACGAAAATGGTAAAATGAATTTATCGGTAAAAGACGTTGGCGGCGAAGTATTGCTCGTTTCTCAATTCACCTTATACGGAGATGCTTCCCACGGCAATCGTCCTAGCTTTACTCTTGCGGAACGTCCTGAACGTGCCGAGCCGTTGTATGAATATGCTGTTCAAGAATTGGCTTCGCACGGCGTTGTTGTAAAGAAAGGCATCTTTGGCGCGGATATGAAAATTGAACAATACAACGACGGTCCAGTGACGATTTTGCTTGAAAATTAACCCAAAAAATCCCAAACAAAAGCCCAAAATCGGCTCTACTGAAAAGAGAATATGCCTTTTCGACAGCGTTTTATTAACGTTTTTTTGTTTCTTTCGTCTTTAACGAAAAAACAAGTGATAGGCAGGAACTCCTTTAAACAAAAGGAGTACAGCGGTTCTATTTTCGGTAGAACGGCCAATTCTACTCACAGTAGAGTGCTCTATTTATAGGGTAGACGAGGCTGAAAGCGGAGTAGAGGGAAATTATGGGATAAAAGGCTTGCATTTGCGGTAAAATTAAGGTACAATGATTTTGCGTTTTGTGAAAAGTAAACGCAGTATCAAAGTAGGAAGGAGAATTTTATGCAAAGCGAAAAGAAAATCGTACCCGTATTTTTTGCGGCGGACGAGCATTATTTGCCGTATTTAGCGGTTGCATTGGAATCCTTAAAAGAGTATAAAAACAAAGCGTATCAATATAATATCCACGTGTTATACACAGGCGAGTTGGGCGAAAATGCAAATAAGATTAAAGGTTACGAAGATGAAAACCTTAGCGTTTTCTTCGAGGACGTAACCAATAAAATTTCTTGCATTGCCAATTTTTTGCATTGTCGTGATTATTATACGGACGCCATTTATTATCGTTTGTTTATTCCCGAATTGTTCCCTCAATACGAAAAGGCAATTTATTTGGATTGCGACACGGTATTGCTGGCGGACGTAGCGGAATTGTTTATCAAAGATATCGGCGATAACTACATTGGTGCGGTGGCGGACCAGGCCGTAGCGGCAGTGCCTGCCTTTTGCGCGTATACCAAAAATGCGTTGGGGATTGACGCCGAGGCGTATTTCAATTCCGGTGTAATCGTTATGAACTTGATAAAACTGCGTGAAATCCATTTTTACCAAGCGTTTAGCGACGTTTTAAGCAGTTACGATTTTGTTATTGCGCCCGACCAAGATTGTTTAAATTTAATCTGCAAAGACAAAGTATACTATTTTGGCGCGGAATGGAACAAAATGCCTATCGCAGGGCAAGCGGATTCGACGCCTAAATTGGTGCATTACAATTTGACGATGAAGCCTTGGCATTACGAGGGTGTATTGCACGAAGAATATTTTTGGCAGTATGCAAAAAAGACCGCTTTTTACGCTTATATTTGTGAAGCCAAAGCAAGCTTTACCGAGGCGCAAGCCGAAGCGGATAAAAAGGGCGGCGCAAGATTGATTGCATTGGCGAAATCGGAGGCGGAAAATCCTAACAATTATATCCGTTCCGTAGGACAAAAATAATAAGAAAAACAATAAGAAAAAATCAAAATGAGGCAGGCAGGTATGGATTTATCGAAAATTTCTCCGCAAAGATTGGAGGTTTTAAATAGAATAACCGAATATGAAAAAGCGGGCACTTTCGATAAAGAAGTGGAGAACGATCCCGAAGCGCCCGAGCTGCTTCCAAATAAGGTGGATTATCTTTGCAAAAAACCGCTAAACAAAATCAAAAGACGTATCGCCAATCGTTTGGGGGATAAATATTTCCTTGATTTGATTAAAAAAGATTTGTTGATGATCGACGGCGTAGAAGGGGAAGAATATTTGCAAACCCTGCAAACGGGCGCGGTGGTTACCTGCAATCATTTCTCCGTAGCGGATAATTACATTGTCTTTCATTCCATTAGAAAGCATTTGCCTAAAAAATATTTATACAAGGTTATCCGAGAGGGCAATTTTACCAATTTTCCCGGCTTGTACGGATTTTTGTTCCGTCATTGCCACACGTTGCCTTTGTCGAGAAACCGTCGAACGATGATCAATTTCATGTCGGCGACGGATACGCTGTTGAAACGCGGCGAAAGCATACTTATTTATCCTGAACAAGCGATGTGGTGGAATTACCGCAAGCCTCGCCCTTTTAAAGTTGGGGCATTCCGTATCGCGTACAAATCGGGTGCGCCCGTATTGCCCATGTTTATCACCATGCGCGACGACGAACGGTTAGATGGCGACGGGTGTCCGATGCAACGCCACACCTTGCATATTATGCCGCCCGTTTACCCCGATAAAACGCTTGGAGAAAAGAAGGGCGCAGAGAAAATGATGAACGAAGCCTACGCGCTGTATAAAGCAAAGTATGAAGAGGTTTACGGAATTCCACTCGTTTTTGAAACGGGGGAACCCGAGGAAACCAAGGAGTTATAATGTTGTATTTAAAAATTATCGCGGCGTGTATCGTCGTTTTGTCCGCAATCATTAAAATGCTTTGCGGCGTGACGTATTTATACGCGTTGGGGACCGTTTGCATGGCGGCGTTGCTTGTCGTTTTGATAGACGCGATTGTGGCAACGGTGTCGAGATTGCTCCCCAAATCTTTTGCCGATCACGAAAAGAAAATTTTTAAGGTTAGCGCAAAAGAAAAGCGTTTTTACGAGAAATTAAAAATAAGAAAATGGAAAGACAAAGTGCCTGAAATCGGGCAGTTTACGGGTTTTCGGAAAAACCATTTGGACGATCCGAGAAACGTCGAATACGTCGATCGTTTTTTGTTGGAAGCGTGCTATGGAGAGATTGGACATTTCTTTAGCGCCGTATGCGGTTTTTTTATTTTGCTTTTCACTTCGCTTTCGCCCATTTGGAGTACTGTACCATTTTTTGTGGCGTTAATAAACGCATTGCTTAATTTGCCTTCGTTATTTATTTTGAGATATACAACCTATAAGCTGCGTATTTTGCAAAAAAGCAACGT
>JAZOVQ010000108.1:0-4909 GCA_045658805.1 Candidatus Scatosoma sp. | reverse complement strand
CTAAAGCTTTTTTATTCCACCACTTCAAGTGGTGGTTGTTTTCCGCTAAAGGCTACAATATATACGCCTTTGAGCCGTTGCTCAAAGGCGTATTTTTTATTCTTCGATATTCTTTTTTTCGATAGGCTTTACACCTAATTTTGTATACAAGTCAATTCTATCCTCTTCCGAATATCCTACCAGCGATTTCAAGATAATTAAAGCACCTATGGCAATCACAACGGATATCAATAAAAAAGTCCAAACGTCGGCAACAGCGCTAAAGCTGGTCACCCCCAACCCGTCTTTCGTATACACAAGCCCGCAAAAGTTATACAATGCATGGAAAAATGCAGGAATAAAAATGTTTTTTGTTTTTATCAATAGATAAGCGAACAAGCACCCCGTTAAGGTACTGTACCCCACTTGCAATATCGTTGCTCCAACACCTGCGCCAGCTACGATATTAAAAATATGTATACCGCCAAACACAACCGAGGACACAACAAAAGTTTTAATAAGCCCTTTTTTATCCTTACTGAAATACCCTGCAATTACGCTAAAAATAACGCCGCGGAAAATCAATTCTTCAAACAAGCCAACGGATAAACATAAAACGGAAAATAAGCTTATTTCCGTCCCCGACGTACGAACAATATCAATTTCGCCTTTGAAATAAGGCACCCAAGGGAAATTGTTTATCGCAACAGCCAACCCAAGCAACAAGCACAGCCAGCTTTTCGGAACGCCGAACAACTTAATATCCAAGCGAATCATCAACAAAATGGCCGCAATGGCGCCGCTAATCTGCTGAATAATCGTTGAAACTTTCTCTTTGATATAAACGTCTTTACTATACGGAATATCAAAAAAATCCAATACGACAGCCAATCCGCAAAAAAGCAAAATTGCTGCCGTTTGCAAGCTTTCTCCTATCCGCGTTTGATTTTTCTTTTCGCTCACCTTTCGCCTCGCAACCTTTTATTTCCCTCTTATTATAACACACGCAAAGGCTTTTTGCAAGAGGTTACTTCTATTTCCATGCGGATAATTTAATTTCTATACCCTAATCCCGTTTATTTTTGCTCAAAAGCAAGCCGTAGAGTTTTCAACCCTACACGCATAACGATTACAAACTCCCCCTTTTCAAGCGGAAGCTCTACGTTTAAAGCCTTTCTCGTTACCCCGTGCAAAATAAGCACCTTTCTCGTATTGTCGTAGGTATATTCCCCCTTTTCCCTTCGACCCTTTTCGCCCTTTTTCCTATAATACAGCACAAAATTTCCGTCCGCTTTTAAATCAAGGGTGATATAATCAAAATCCTCAAGCAAATCCTCGTTACCCAACCTTGCTTCCCTGCAACTATATTCCCCAACGTACGGCTTTTCTACGTCCTTCAAAGAAATGTCCTTTAACCCTGAAAACATCATCATTATCGACGATACGCCTGCCAAAATCGAACTCTTTAATACCTTTCTTTTCATAGTTGCAGTATGCGCATTTCCCCTGATTTTATGCAGTTTTCTTTCCTTTTCTTTTACGCGACGGCTTGCGTTTCGCATTTCCTTGCGCAACTTCTAACAATATCTTTTCGCTGTTAAAAATGGCGCCGATTACAAAACAAATCATCAAGATATACAACCACAAAAAGAAAATAATTAGAGTGCTTAACGCCCCGTACAATCTCGTAATGTTCCCCACCTTTAAATAAACGGAAAACCCAACAATCGCCAATACCCACGCGCCCACCGTTAGGCATGTCCCTGGGATAAAATTCCGCATTTTTGTTTTGTGTGGACATATATACATATTCAGCAATAAAACAAGCAAAAATGCAACCGTTATCAACAATAAATAATCGGCAAGTTTTTCCCATACTCCGCCTAAAAGACGTGAAAATAAAAAACTGCCAATTGCGAAAATCAGCAAAAACGCCACCGCTGACGCCATAACGATAATCAACAATACCAGCGCGCTTATCCGTAATTTTAACCCCTCTCGCTTTTTACGAAAATCGTAAATAATTTCTCCGCTTCGGCGCATTTGATAAAACAAATTGGTTGCCGAGTATAACGAGGTGACGATTAAAATAACCGAAGCCCCCGTCGTTGCGCTTGCCGCTTCTTGCTGTACGTATTCAAAAACGCTTTTCACCGAGTCGAATACCGATAAACGCAGAAGCCGATCAGCATCAAACGGGAGTTTTCCGATAATCAGCGTCAGCCAAAAGGACAGCGGTACAATGGACATAATAAAGAAAAAGACCAACGTCCCTGCAATAGTTGTATATTTCCGAAAGGCAAGTAAATCGTATTTTCTTTTGATATAGCGATAGATTGAGCGAAACTTTTCCATTTCTAAAGTATGCCCGTTTCCTTATCTTTTAAACATAAAGAAAGCGACGGTTTCCCGCCGCTTTATCCTCTTTTGTTTATCGTCCGCAACATCCGCTGCGGCTGTAATTGTACGGATATAACCCGTATTGTTGCGCGTAATAATTGTCGCTATTCGTCACAGGAACGCTGTTTTGAACATTACAACAACCATTTGCGTTTACGTTAGCCGTTGCGCAAACAGGCTGAACGTTACAACCACAGCACTGTTGACGTTGATAGCAACAACGGCAACACGATTGCCAACAACCAAATAAGGTGCTAAGCCAATCCGTCGTTACATTGTTAGCCGCCCCAGTATTGTTACATTGACAGCCGCATTGGCAACGATTTCCGCAGGGGCTGATGGGATACGTGCTTGCATTTGAAGTACAGCAAATATTGCACATAGTATTTCAATCCTCTTGTGTATTTGAGGAAAATCCTCATAATACAATTTATGCCAAATCAAGAAAATGTGTGCATTCCTTTTCTATCTCGCTTGCCCTTTTCTCGCTCCTTTGCTACGCAAAATCGCAAGCTGAGCGCGTGAACCCTTGCGTATGCAACGCTCCTTGCTAACCTTTCTCTGCTACACGAAAAAAGGAAGGCTTTATGCCTTCCTTTTTTCGTGGCGCAGAGAAAGGGATTTGAACCCTTGTATACATTCCTGCATAACACGATTTCGAATCGTGCGCGTTCGACCGCTCCGCCATCTCTGCAAACAGCTTATTTATTATATATCATTCTATTGAAAATTGCAACTGTTTTCATATCGTTTTTATAAAAAATACGGAGCAATTTCCGTAGAAACTGCTCCGTAGCACTCTATTAGAAAGGCAACAATACCATAAGATTACACGATACTACAATCAATACCAATGCAAACGGATAAGTTGCTGCATAAGCGGAAGATACGTCGTCCGTACCCGCTACGCTGATCAACGAACCAAGTGCAGGCGTACTGGTCATACCGCCCGTAAGCGAGCCCAAGTTGTTGAAAATGGACAACTTGAATACGTATTTACCAAGAATAAACCCAAGCACCATAGGTACGGTAGCCATAATGATACCATAACCAACGTAAATCCATTTGAATGCGCCCAAGAATCTGATACCGCCAGGCACACCTGCGCCCACAAGGAAAAGTACCAAACCAAGTTCACGGAAGAAATTCAAGGTTTGCTTGGAAATCTTCATATCAATCTTGCCAATGTGGCCAAAGTGACCAACGATAAGACCTGCAATCAACGTACCGCCCGACGAACCGAAGCTGAAATAGTTTCCACCGCCGATAGGAATTTTAACGCAGCCAATCAACAAACCAAATACGATAGCAACAAAGAACGGAAAGAAACCAAATTCATCAAGCTGCCAACGCTTTTTCTTGTCTTCAGGAACTTTAATCGTGTTTGCCGCAACAAACGTTTCTCTTTCCTTTGCAATGTCAACCTTCAACAATTTAGGCATAATTTGTACAAACAAAACAACGCCCAAAACGCCGTACAAGTAACCGATACCATACCCTGCCGTTACGTCTTCCGCACCCAATTTACCAGCGGATTCCTTTGCTGCACTGAATGCAGGCGTGGACGTAAGCGAACCAGAAAGCAAACCCGTTGCCGTTGCAACGTTCATTTCAGAGTCAACCGCCGCAAGTACAACCGTAATAGCTACGCCCGAAAGAACAACAATTGCGCCCATTGCAACGTAGGACATCATGCTCTTATTGAACGAGCGGAAGAATTTAGGTCCTGCAATCAAGCCTACTGCCGTTACGAACATTACCGTACCGATATTAGAAATTACGCTAAACGTCGAGCTAACGCTATCGTTCCAAAGCGTAATGGTTTTACCGCCAACCGTAAATGCGCAAATCACTTTTTCGGTAAGCTCGTACACCGCTTTATCTCTAAGCGAGAAGAAGATAATCCCTGCAACGATTGCCGCAAGCAAAACCCCTGCAGTCCCCAACGAAATGCCTTTAATTTTGATGCCGCCAACTAAGAAGCCTAACACAACGATAACAAAAGCGATAAACAACGTCGTTATCAACGCGCTAAGCGTTATACCAACATACCCCATAATAATACTCCTTATATTTTTACGGACGAAAACGCACAAAGCGTACCTTCGTGCGTTTTGTCCTTGATTATTTCATCAAATTTCCCTTATCAATTTGCTTGTCTTCTATAATCGGGAAGGAGTTTAGGAGAAGCAACTTCCGTAGAAATTCCTGCTTCTTCAAGTTCTTTCTCGAATGCATCAACGTGCGAAAGCGTAAGTTCTTTCAATTCAACCGTCTTCCACTTTTCGCCTGCTTGTTGACCTGCGTTTCTACCGAATACGATAATATCCAAAAGCGAGTTGCCCATCAAACGGTTGGTGCCGTGGATGCCGCCAACTGCTTCGCCTGCAACGTACAAGTTTTCAATGCAGGTCATACCGTTTGCGCCGATATCAATACCGCCGTTTTGATAATGCAACGTGGGATAAATCAAAATAGGTTCTTTACGAATGTCGATGCCGTATTTACCGAACATACGAAGCATTGCAGG
>JAZOVQ010000107.1:0-52963 GCA_045658805.1 Candidatus Scatosoma sp. | reverse complement strand
AAGGCAAAAGTATTGCTTTAAGTAGTGATGATTTGCGTCATATTTTCAATGAGCACGGAAACAGCTCTTCTGAAGCTGATAGGGGGCAGATTGCAATAACGAAAATAAATATTGAAGATATTATTGAAACAATTATTGCGCCTGATAAGGTAAATAAAGAAGTCGAAAATGATGGGCAGGTAAAGGTGTTGTTTGAGAAAAGGTTGAACGGTAGAAATATTGCTGTAACTGTCTTATCAAACAAAAAAAACACGCTGACCTTGAAATCAGCGCGTATCTTTAAGAATCGCATTTCCCCCTCGAACGATGCGAATACCCCGTCCTCAACGTCCAAAACGTTAGGTGGTATGAACAATTCTTCTACTCCTATTATACGCGAAAATAATGATTTGTCAACCCAAAATGCAAAAAAAGTTGAAAAAATTTCTACAAGCCGTAAATCTATTGACGTTGAATACATCAATGCCATCAACAACGGAAACATTGCTGTTGCGCAAAGAATGGTAGACCAAGCTATGGAAACGTTGCTTGGCAAGGCATTGGAAGCAGGTAAAGGCGGTGTAAGCCTTGAAGAAGTAGAAAAGGGCGTACGTCTTTCCAAAGAAACGGAAGCAAAAGAAAAAACCGCCGAAAAATCGACGGGGAAACTTGCAACAGCAAGGGCGCAAATAGATGTTGACAATTTCGACCCGATAATGTATACTGAAATTACCCTTCCGTTTCAAGAACGTAACCGTGTACAATCGGAAGCCTTGAAATGGGACGGTAGAGTGCGAAATAAGTTGCAACAAAAAACATTAGCTAACGGCTATACTTATTGGTATATGCTCGATGAGGACAACGAAATTCACATTTACGAAAAATCGCAGTTGAAAAATATTCACGAACGAGGTAATGAATATGATAAGCAAAGTAGAGAAAAACTTAATACGGTTGTGCAAGGCGTGCGGAATGAACAAAGAATCGACAATGGGCGTGTTGTCGATAACCAAGACGGACGAAATTCGGGAGCAGTTGATACAAGAAATAATCGACAGGTACGACAAGAAGGGAACCGTAACGGAGGGCGAAATCAACGTGATGGCGTTTATGTTGAGCGTTCCCAAGAAGAAAACACCGTAACCTCTACAAAAAAAGTTGAAAAATTTCTACAAGTCGTAAATCCATTGACGTTGACGAAGCGCTTGCAGACTTGGATTTTGACGATTTCAACGCTCTTGACGATTTCATTAATTCCCTTTCTTTGGAAGAATTAAAGGAATTGATGAACGATGATACCGAGACGAAAACCATTGAACGCTTGCCCTCGAAGCAAGAACGCCGTGATGCGTACATCGAAAGAATGTACAAGCAAGGGAATTTGGATTTGGCGGTAACGAGAATTGTCAAGAAGTATCCTCAAAGGGAATGGGAGTTTGTGAAAAATGGGCGAAAAATTGGTTAATTCTACCGAAAGTAGAAGAAAACATAGGTTTTAAGGTTGCCTTTCGCGTGGGGGTATGCTATAATATTATGGCTAGCGAAAGGAAAGCGTTTTGCAGCAAGGAGAAAAATATGGAATACGTTTTAGAAACATTCAACATTTCAAAACGGTATAAAAACCAATGGGCATTGAAAAACGTCAATATGCACATTTCCAAAGGGGATATATACGGTTTTGTGGGCGAAAACGGATCGGGTAAAACGACCATTATTCGCTTGATTACGGGCTTGATTTCCCCCACGGAAGGGAGTTTCAATTTGTTCGGCGTGCCCAACACGTCCAGCGAAATTACTTCCGCGCGTAAAAAGGTAGGCGCAATTGTTGAAACGCCGTCCATTTACTTAAATATGTCCGCAAGAAGCAATTTGGAAATGCAATGCGGGATTTTGGGCTTAAAAACGGGCATTGAAGAAAAAGTTAAGCAGGTTTTAACGGAAGTTGGTTTGGCGGATCAATATGAAAACAAAAAGCACGCCAGCAATTATTCGCTTGGTATGCGTCAACGTTTGGGGCTTGCTATGGCGCTTCTCGGCGATCCCGAATTTATTATTTTGGACGAACCGATGAACGGGTTGGATCCTGCGGGGATTGTTGAGATTAGAGAACTCATTTTGAAGCTGAACAGCGAACGAAAAATCACTTTCCTTATCTCCTCGCATATCCTCACGGAATTGGCATTGGTGGCTACCAGGTACGGGATCATTTCCAAAGGCAACCTCGTAAAAGAGATTGGCGCAGAGGAATTGAAGATGGAATGCCGTCCTTCGTTGATCGTCAACACGCCCGATAGCGAGCGTCTTATTTCCTTGCTGTCCGCATATTTTGCCCCCGGAGATTTAATCCCCGTTGCAGGCGGCGTAAAGCTGATTGGCAACATTCGTTTAAACGTTTTGTTTAAGCGCCTTATCGATGAGAATATCGAAATTACGGGAGTGACGTCCTCGGTTGCAAACATTGAGGAATATTATTTGTCTTTGATAGGGGGTGCGCACCATGCTTGACCTTTTAAAAGTTGATTTAAAACGCGTATTTAAAGACAAACTGTTTATGATTATTTGTATCATTGCAGGCGCATTTATCCTTTCCACGCCCTTGCTTTACAAGGTGTTGTTCTCCGCAATTGATATGGAGGATATGATGGGCATGGCAATCAATGCAAAAACCCTTACCTTTGCGGCGTTTTCGCCCAGCAGCGATTTGGGCTTGATTATGCCTATTTTGGTGGTTATTATTTTGTGTAAAGATTTTAGCCAGGGCACTGTACGCAACAAAATTATTTGCGGAAAGTCCCGCAGCCAAATTTTCTTCTCTATGTTGCTTACCTGCATTATCGTGATGTGCAGCGTTATGCTCGCTTACGGCATTTTAATTTTGCTTGTATCCTTGTTGGTGTTCGAATATCAAGAGACTGCTTTCACGGCAAGTGACTTTGGTTATTTAGTATTATCCATGGGTTTTGAACTGCTCATTTACGTGTTCATCTCGTCCCTGGTATGCTTCTTTGCGGTATTTATGAAAAACGCAGGGCTTGCAATCGTAATGTATTTTGCCGTAAATTTATTGCTTGCAATCGTTGGCGGTATCGTAAGCCTCGCTTGGATGTTTAGCGATCCCAACAGCGCAATGTATACGGTTTTGGAAATTTTAAGCAAAGCCAACGTCTTTTCGGCAACCGTGATAGGGCAAGGCGTATCCTATTCGCTTACGGATATTTTGTGTTTGATTATTCCGACGATGGGCGGTTCTGCCGGTTTGATTTTCCTTGGTCGCGCCATTTTCAAGAAAAAAGATTTGAAATAAAATTTACTTTCAAAAACAAGCGCTCGTCTTTAGACGGGCGTTTTTTTTGCGTTATAGGCAAAATTACCAAATTTTTTTCAAGGATATAATTTTTAAATTATATCAAACGCTTGCAAACGTGATAATTTTGTGATAAAATGATTTCGTATGTATTTTTTTGTCGAATTTTGTCAATAAGGTCAAAACGGCAAATGACGCGCATACAAAAATGTAAACGGGTTTGGATGGTGCCAACGGTGAAATTGACAAACATTGCAGGTTTTCGGAATATAGACGAATACGTACAGAATAAAATTGCGCGTTATGCGGCGAAGGAGAAGAATTTTGAAACGCTCTTTTCCTTTATGTTTTCCGAGCGCGACAACGTTATGGCAGAATTGTCCGACGGATTTCGTATCAAAAAGATAACCTATGGCGAATGCGCCGACAAAATTGAAGCCATTTCGGGGAAGGTGGAAGAAATGCTTTCCATTGCGCCGAAGGGTTCGATTATCGGTTTGTATATGTCGAACAGTATCCAATGGATTCAAACCTTTTGGGCAATTTTGATGTCGGGTTACCGTCCCTTGCTTATCAATTCTCGTATGAATACGGAAACGCTGGAAAAGACTTTGGAAGCCTACCAAGTAGCGGCGGTGCTGTCGGACGGGAAAAACTTTCAAAAACCCACATTTCCCGTTTCGGATATTTTCCAAACGGAAAGCAAAGGCAAGGCGTCGGCAAAGGCGTGGGGGGAAGAAGTGCTGTTTATGTCTTCGGGTACCTCCAACAACGTCAAGCTTTGCGCGTATACGGGCGAGAATTTCTTTTACCAAATTTGCGACAGCGTAGACATTATTCGCCGTTGTCCGCAAATGAAAAAGCATTATGAAGGGGAATTGAAAATTTTGGCGCTGTTGCCCTTCTATCACGTGTTTGGGTTTATCGCAGTGTATTTGTGGTTTGGTTTCTTTTCAAGAACGTTGGTTTTCTTAAAAGAATTGCACGCACAAACGCTGTTAAACACCATTAAAAAACACAAAGTAACGCATATATTCGCAGTGCCTCTCATTTGGGAAACAATTTATAAGACGGCGTTGCAAAAAATTCGCGCTCGCGATGAAAAAACCTATCGCAAATTCCAAAAAGCGCTTACTTTTGTCAGTAAGACGGAATGTGTGGGCAGCTTGCTTGCCAATGCGGCGTTTAAAGAAATTAGGGATAACCTTTTCGGGGAAAGCATTTGCTTCTTAATTACGGGCGGCAGTGGCATTTCGAAAGATGCTTTAAGCTTTTTCAACGGCATTGGTTATCACATGGCAAACGGCTATGGTATGACCGAAATCGGCATTACGTCCGTGGAAATTTCCATGAAACGTAAAATGCGCAATCAAGGCTCGGTCGGCGCGCCCTTTGGTTGTACGGAATATTCTCTTTCCGATAGTGGTGAATTGTTGGTTAGAGGTAAGACGATGGCAACGCGCGTGATGCAAAACGGCGAGGATAAGCAAACGGATTTCGGCGCTTGGTTTAACACACGCGATTTGGCGGTGTGCAAGGACGGAAAATATTATCTTCAAGGCCGTGAGGACGATCTAATCGTTTGTAAAAACGGCGAAAAAATCAATCCCGAATTGCTGGAAAGCTCCCTTAAAGTGTCGGGCGTAGAGGATTTGTGCTTGTTTACGGATGGGCAGGGCAAACCCACGTTGCTCCTTAGCGTAACCAATTGTTTCTCGGCGGAGAAACTCCGTTTCGTGCATGCGGAAGCGTTAAAAGCTTTGGAAAAAGCGCAGTTGAAAGACGAAGTGCAAAACGTTGCGCTGACGATGGATAAATTGTTGGAAGGTAATGATTTTAAGGTCAGCCGTAAAAAGATTGCGACGCGTTATAAGGAAGGTAAATTTAATCTTATCAATTACCAACAAGCGGAAGCGTATACCCAGCAGTTGTTGTCCGCATTGGAAAAAGAACTGTGCGCGTGCTTTGCGCAGGTCTTGCAAACGGACGTGAAAGAAATTCACACCAACGCCGATTTCTTTACCGATTTAGGCGGCAGCAGCTTGGATTATTTCGCGCTTATTGATACCATTAAAAACCAGCTCAACGTCGAGTTGGCAATTTCCGAAGACGAGCGTTTGTCTACGGTAGAACAATTTTATCAAGCGATTAAAAACTTGTAAGCAATTTTCAGTTTGGAGTGTGTAACAAATGATTAATTCTTTGAACAAAAAATGGAAGGAATTTTTATATGGCTTTGCGGGGTTTGGTCCCAACTTCCTAATGATTTTGATGGGTTCGTATTTCACGGACGCAATCAATCCCGCTGCGCTTGGCGAGGGGAACAGTTATCAAGCAATAGCCAGCGGCGTATGCTTTATTATGCCTGCGCTTTTCCCCATTTTGTACGCGCTTGCAAAAGCATTTGACGGGATTATCGACGTGCCTTTGGCGCATATTACCGATACGCTGTCGACCAAATGGGGCAGAAGAAGACCTGCTATTTTGCTGGCAATGTTCCCGATGATTATTTCTTTCGCCTTTTGCTGGTGGCCCATTTTCGGCGCAGGACATCAATTGGCAAATACCATTTGGATTTCCATTTGGCTTCTTGTATTCTTTGCGTCCTATACCATGTGTTTAATCGCTTATTACGGCTCGCTTTCGACGACCTGCGTAAGCGAAGCGCAACGTCTTCGCGTGTCGGGTTATAAATCCTTTTTCGACACCATTTCCTATTGCGTAGTATACGCTTTGGTGCCTATTTTGTTGGACGCATTGCACGTGCATATCGACGAGTTTGTGTTCTTCTGTTTGCCCTTGATGTTGACCGTAACAATTCCTTTGTTTTTGATTAAAGAGGGTGAAAAATACGGCTATCCCGAAAACAGCGGCGGAAAAACGGAAAGAGTTTCCTTCAAAGAAAGCTTGAAACTCACCTTTAAAAACAAACTGTTTATGCGTTGGGTGCTTATCAACAGCTTCACCTTTATCGGTTTAAATATGTTCCTCGTAGCGATGAACGCCATGATTTTGGGCGGTATGGGCTTCGACGGATTGGGTATGGCAATTTTGAACACTTGCGCATTTGCGCCCGTACCCGTTATGCTGTATTTGTTTAATAAACTTAAGGCGAAAAAGGGTACTCGTTTCACCTATCAAACGTGCGTACTTACCTTTGCCGTTTCCATTCTTTCATTCTTCTTCGCTTCCAAATTTGTAGTGGGCGAAAACAACGTAGGCTTGCAATACGCTATCGGTTGTATCGGCGGCGTTATGGGCAGCTGGTCTATCGGCGCATTCTTTATGATGCCGTACCTTGTACCTGCGCAGGTTTCCAGCGTAGAAGAAAAATTGACGGGCAAAAACCACTCCGCGATGTATTTTGCGGCGCAGGCGTTGATTAGTTCCATTGTTTCCGCCATTTCGGGTTCGTTGATTTACGAATGGATTAAAATGCTCTTTATCAGTAAGGGCGCAAGCGGAATGGTTTGGGCGGAAAGCTATGAAGAAGCGGCGTTGAAGTTTAGCGTAGACGTTTCGCAGGTATTTAACTTCGGTTCGCTTATCGTGCCTTTTATCGTAAGTATCGTATGTATCATTGGCTTTATTTGGGCGTTTAAGCTTCCTAGAGATTTCTCGCACGAATGCGTTGCGAAAGAATTGAAAAAATCCTATCCCGATTTGGATATCGGCGCGGTGGATGAAAACATGCAGGAAGAAAAGGAAGAAAAGGGCGAAATTATCTTCGTACAAATCGGTCTTACCATTCTTTCGGGCTTTATCTTCGGGTTTATTTGGACGGCATTCCTCTTTAAATCGATTAAAGATTGGACGAAGAAATTTAGCAACGTGCTTTACTGGGCGCTTTGCTCGTTCTTGCCGTTTGTGTCCATGTTCTTCATTGTGAAAGCGTTTAACCGAGTTCGCGCGGAATTGCGTGCTCGCGGCCAAAAAGCAGTGGGCAATAGTTTGGTATTTATTCTTTTGGGGCTTATTTTCCCCGTATTGCCCGTAAACGTTGTGTCGCTTGCCTTGTTGCAAAAGAACGTCAACTTGTTGTACGTAGACGAAAATGAAGAGGCTGCGCTTGCGGCTGGAGAAACGGTTGTTGCATAATGATTTGGCTTTTTAATTGGTTTGTAAAAATAACGGCTTGGATTCCGCAAGCAATTGCGTTTCGCCGCAAAGTGTATTACGAGGATAAAAAGGCGCAGGGACGTCGGATAAAGGGCAAGGCAATCCTTGTGTCCAACCATTATAGCGTATGGGATTATCCTGCGTTAATCTTCACCTTTTGCGGTCGTACTTTGCGTTGTCAAATTGCCGAAATTATGTATCAGAAAAACTTTATTTTCACGTGGTTTTTAAAAGCGCTTGGCGGCATAAAAGTAGATAGGGACGCGCACGATTTCACTTTTGTTGGCAAAAGCAGAAAAATTTTGGATAACAAAGGCGTGTTGACAATTTTCCCCGAATCTCGTATTCCCAAAGAAGGCGAGGAAACGCCGTTGCCTTTTAAACCGAGCGCGGTGTATATCGCGTTGGAAAGCGGTGCGCCGATTATTCCCGTTGCCGTCAATGGTAAATATTTTCAAAAAGAACGTTCCCGTATCTTGATTGGTAAGCCAATCGACGTGCAGGAATGGTATCAAACGGAGTTGAGCGAAAAAGACAATATCGCTATGATTACCGAGAAATTAAGAGAGAGGATAATTGAATTAAAAGATGAGCTCGACCGTAGAACAAACGAAGAAAACAGTAAAAAAGAAAAAAAGAAAAAGTAATATTTTATACGATTTTGTCAAAGTTACGGGCGCATTGCCTACGATGCTTTGGATGCGGACAAAGATACTTCGCATCAATAAAAACGTACCCAAACACGTAAAAGGCGGGGTGTTAATTGCATCAAACCATATCAGCTTTCTCGATCCCATTATCGTACATTGTGCGTTTTGGTATAGAAGATTGCATTGTTTGGCAACCAAGGATCTGTACAACACGCCGACGCGGACGAAATTTTTTAATGCAATGCATTGCATTATGGTAGACAAGGATAACGTCAGCGTGGGAATGTTGCATTCCGTATGCGATCGATTGAAAGAGGAAAAAGCGGTGGTTATTTTCCCCGAAGGTACGGTCAACCGCGAGGAAGGGGAAGTAAAGACGTATAAGTCGGGGGCAATTTTGATGGCGCATATCAGTAAAAAGCCTATTTTGCCGATATGTATTATACAAAGAAAGCATTGGTACAACCGCCAAACGGTGGTGGTTGGCGAACCAATTGACGTAAACGAGCTTTGCGGAAGAATTCCGACGATGGAAGAAATAGAAAAAGCCAGCGCATATATCCGTGAAAAGGAATTGGAGCTTTTGGAATTTTACCAAAATCGTATCAATAAAAAGGGAAAAAAGGAGAATAAATAATGGGGAGATTTGATAGATATACCGACGCGGAAACGCTTGCGAAAATTGTCGATTACAAAAACGTAACCGCAATGTGGAAAAACAGCGTATCGTCGTATGCAAACGACGTTGCGGTTGTGGACGAAGGCCGCGATTGGACGTACGCGCAACTGGATGCGGAAGTGAAAAAGATGCGCGCGGCGTTGAAAGAACAAGGGATCGGCGTAGGCGATAACGTCGGCGTGTTTATCCCCAATTCCGTTGCGTTTGTTAAAGCCTTCCTTGCCATTACGACGCTTGGCGCGGTTGCTGTGTTGCTGCCTGCGCACTTGGACGAAATGACGGTGTTTGGCTGTTCGTTAAAATTTGGTTTAAAAGCGCTTGTATACGCGCCTGCATTACAAGAAAAAACGGCGTTTGCGGCGGCGAGAAATCCTAAATTATTGTTGTTGGCGGATACCATTGCAAGCGACGCTGCGGTAGAAATGGTTGACGTGGATACCAACGCGCCCTGCGCGATATTGTTTACGGGCGGTACGACGGGCAGAAGCAAGGGCGCTTTGCTTTCCCAACGCGCCTTGATGCGAGGTGTGAAAAACGGTTGCTATGGCATTCGTTACGTATTCGGACAAAAATATTTCCTTGTGTTGCCTTTGACGCACGTATTTGGCTTGGTGCGCAATTTATTGACGTCTTTGTATACGGGCAGTTCCATTTACATTTGCCGTAATAATAAGGATATGTTTAGAGAAATTGCAATCTTCAAGCCGTCCATTTTGGTGCTTGTGCCTGCTTTGGCGGAGCTTGCGCTCAACCTTTCCAAACAATTTGGCCGCAATATGCTCGGCGAGGACGTTAAGACGATTATTTGCGGCGCGGCGGCGGTTGCACCCTATCTTGTGAAAGAATATGATAAATTGGGCGTTGCGTTGTTGCCTGGCTATGGTTTGACGGAAAGTGCAAACCTCGTTAGCGGTAACCCCGAAGCCTTACAAAAACCCGATTCCGTTGGGTATATTTACGAGGGAATGGAATACAAAATCGTCGATGGCGAGCTTTGGCTCAAAGGACCCAATATGATGGATTGTTACGTGGGCGAGCCCGAAGAAAACGCAACGGCATACGAGGACGGTTGGTTTAAAACGGGCGACCTTGTCCGTATGGATGACGAGGGCTTCTTGTACATTACGGGCAGGAAAAAGGAAGTAATTGTTTTGTCGTCGGGTGAAAACGTATCCCCTGCAGAAGTGGAAACGAAATTCGGCGCGTTGGATACCGTACAGGATTGTTTGGTCTACGAAAGCGAGGGGATTCTCGTTTTGGAAGTTTTACCCAGAGCGGTTGTATTGAAAGCGGTTGGCGGTGAAAGCCCCGAGGAATATTTGAAAGCGCAAATCAACCAAGTAAACCAAACGTTGCCTGCCTTTATGCGCATTAACAAAATTATCGTTCGCACGACCGATTTCGTGCGTTCGCCCAGTATGAAAATTGTGAGAAACCAAAATGCAAATGACAAGAAATGAGATTATTGAAAAATTAAAAGACGTATTTAAAATGGCGGTTGGCACTAACTACGACGAAGCGAAATGCGACGAAAACGCTAGCCTTACGACCGATTTGGGTTTGAGCTCGGTTGGCGTATTGTATTGCGTTATCGCCATTGAAGAATTTTTCGGTATACAGTTTAACGACGTTGGCTTTGGCGATTTTAGCACCATTGGCGACGTAATTGATTATATCGAAAAGAAGTTGGCGCAATGAAGTGGGAATTAACTGCACCCAAAAGCGGCGATATGGTTCGGGTAAAAGTAGGCTCGGTCTATCACTACGGGGTGTTTGTCAGCGAAGAAGAGGTTATCCAATTCGGCTTTGCGCCCATTGCCCGCCAAACGCTAAAAGACAGCGAAATCGAGGTGTGTTCTGCGGACGTAGACGCCTTTTTATGCGGTGGATTTTTAGAGGTCGCTACGTTGGATAAAAAGGAGCAAAAGCAACGCCGTAAACCCAAGGAAACGGTGGAGGTTGCGCGTTCTCGTTTAGGGGAAAAGGGATACAACATTTTGTATAACAATTGCGAACATTTCGCCTACGAATGCGTTATGGGAGAAAAGAAATGCACGCAAGCGGACGCTATCCGAAACCTTTTTCGCAAAATGCCTATTGCAGACGTTTTCGTTGCAACAATTCCTGCGGAAATGGGCTCGGAAACGCTGTATCCTATCGAGAGAAACAACGAAGTGCTTGCGTGTTCCCACGAGGGCGTAAAACGTCAAAAATATTACGCTTGGAAGCTGTTAGAATACGCTTTACAGCGCACGTTCGCTTTCAAAATTGGCGATTTAACCTTTACGAAAAACAAAAAGGGGAAATGGTCGGTACCCAATTGCTTTTTCTCCATTTCGCATAGCGAAAACGCCGTTGCGGTAGCGGTATCGAGAGAGGAAATCGGCGTGGATATCGAACGTCTTTCCGCGCCTAAAGACGGCTTTATTAAAAAGGTATTAACCAAGGCGGAAACTGCTCAATTGGGCGAGGTCGCTTCGGAAATGCAAACGCAATTTCTCATTGGGAAATGGACGGAAAAAGAGAGTATTTTCAAGAGAGAAAATTTATCGGCTTTTCGTCCTGCAAAGATAAACGTTGCCGATTATTCGGTGGCAAGCAAACCCATTGAGGTAAACGGCGAGGAATATATGCTTGCCGTTGCAACCGAGCATTTGACAAACGTTCGTTATTATTTAGACGTGCAGTTAAACGGCTGACGGATACGAAGTGAACGGCATAGTATATAAAAACGTCCGGCCTTTGTTTGATAAAATTGTAACTATGTTTGACGGGCAATTAACGTCAAATAAATAAGGATAAAGGAGAAAAAATATGTATTGCAGAAAATGCGGTAAGCAAATCAATTACGATGCGCCTTATTGTTTGGAATGTCAAGAAATGGACGCGTTGTTTATCACCCCTGAAGAAGAGCAAGCAAAGCAACGCACGCAGGAAAGCGCATATACGGCGGCGCCTGCATATCAACCCGCACCTCAACCCTTGCAAGGGGATAGAAAAGAGGGGTTTGGTAAAGCCTTGGCTTCTACCATTCTCGCTGTGGTATCCTATTTCCTCGTTTGTATTGCGCTTGGTGTAATTGGCGCGTTGGATACGTATAGCTATTACGGCTATTCTTATGCCTCTGACGAATGGGCGGCGGCTATGGTCTTTATGTTGATGTCTATTGGTACGGCAGTGCCTGCGCTTATTATGGGTATCCAATCTATGAAATGCTTTTTTAGACAAAAACGTGAAGGCAAAGTAAAGCCCGTTGCAACGTTGGTGCTTGGCATTGTCGGCATGGCAACCAGTGCATTTACGCTTACGTTGGCGTTGTTTATGTTGCTTATTGTGTCGGCGTTAGTATAAGGCGTTTTTGCAAGATATTAAGATAAAATCTACATAGAAAAGCAAAGGCGGCGACCTAAACGGGGTTTGCCGTCTTTTTACGTGGAAATTCTTGTGTTCAATAGACGAAATTTTCAAAAACCACTTGCGCGCGGCGGTGTTTTATGCTATACTGATAGTATATGGAAAAATAAAAAAATCGAGGGAAGAAAATGGTTCGTTCAGAAGAACAAAAACGTACGTTTTACGGAAAGATAGCCAGCTTGGTTGGTATTGTCGTCAACATTTTATTGGCGGCAGGGAAAATAACGGTAGGTACTGTTTTCGGCGTTATTTCGGTGATGGCGGACGGGCTGAACAACCTTACGGATTGCGGCAGCAGCGTTATTTCAATGCTGTCTTTCAAGCTTTCCGCAAAGCCTGCCGATAAGGAACACCCTTACGGGCATGAGCGTATCGAATACATTTGTTCGCTTGCGGTTGCCTTTGTTATTATGCTGGTGGCATTTGAAACGATAAAGGAATCGTTTGGCAAAATCTTTAGCAGTGAAACAATGGAATTTTCCTATTGGGCGATAGCGATGCTTATTGCTTCCATTGTTGCGAAATGTTGTTTATTTTTCTATTATAACGCAACGGCGAAAAAGATAAATTCGGACATTTTACGCGCGACGGCGGCGGATAGCTTAAGCGATTGCGTTTCGACAAGCGTTGTTTTGGTCAGCTTCCTTATCAGCCGTTTTGCAGGCGTAAACGTGGACGGCTACGCAGGTATTTTGGTTTCGCTCTTTATCGCTTGGTCGGGTATTGGTATTTTGAGAGAAACCTTTTCCAAACTAATTGGTCAAGCGCCTGACGAGGAAATGATAGAGGGGATAAAAGCCCGCGTTTTGGCACATCCCGAAGTGCTTGGCGTACACGATCTTTCCGTGTATAGCTACGGCCCCAATAAATATTTTGCCAGCGTACACGTAGAGGTGGACGCCAACGTAGACGTATTGGTTTCGCACGAGCTTGTGGATGAAATTGAACGGGAATTCGTTGAGGAAACCAATATTATTGTAACGGGGCATTTAGACCCTATTGTAATCGACGACGAAAACGTAAACGCTTTGCGTAAGCAGGTGGAAGAAATAGCGAAAAATCTTTGCGCTAACTTCTCCGTACACGATTTTCGTATGGTCTGCGGCGAACGTCGTACCAACGTTTTGTTTGACGTGGCGATCCCTTACGGAACGGAAATGTCCAAGGCGGAGATTAAGGCGAAAATTGAAGAAAAAATAGCCGAAATCGACGAAAAATATTGCTGTATTATCACCATTGAAAATGCAATTTAAGGCAATGCGGTGTGCGCAAAAGGGCTTTAAATGATTGGTATAGGAGCGAGAAAATGGAAGTTTTGAAAAATGTCGGGATATTAAACGTTACCGCTTCGCCCTCGCAAGGGGAAACGGTGTCCTTTTTAAGCGGCAATATCGGACAATTCGCTACGGATTATACCAAGCTCAAATCGGAAGAATATTGCAACGGGACCGATCAATACGCGCCTACGCCTATTCAATTAACGTGGGGAAAGATTGACGGCGCGTTGCGTTACGCGGTACAATTGTCCGAAGAGGAAGAATTTTCCAATTATAAGCATTACGATACCGTAGAAAATAGCTTGGCTTTGGAAGATTTGCGTATGGGTACGAAGTATTTTTACCGTATTATCGCATATTTTGAGGGGCGCGCAGGTGTTTCGGCGGCGTTTTCCTTTGAAACGGCGTATATGCCCCGTACCTTTTTCGTTGAGGGCGTTTCCAATACCCGTGACGCAGGCGGCTATTATACGGAAAATAAGCAATACCGCATTCGTCAAGATATGATCTACCGCGGCGGTAGGCTTGACGAGGTAAGCGAGGCAGGGAAACAAAAGCTACTGCAAACGTACGGCGTGAAAACGGATTTGGATTTGCGAGGTGAATTGAAAGTTTCTCCGCTTGGCGAGGACGTCAACCTCGTTTGTGTTAGCGGTCCTTATTATTTAAATAAAACGGGAATTAACACTTCGGACGAGGGATATAGATCGGCATTGATTACGGAGATAAAAACGTTTGCCAAGGCTTGCAATTATCCCATTTACGTGCATTGTGCATTGGGGCGAGATCGTACGGCAACCATTTGCTTTTTAATAAACGCCCTGTGTGGTGTAGGGGAAAGGGATTTGTTTTTTGATTATGAAACTTCCTTTTTCTCCGTAATGGGCAATTTGGACGGACAAAGACCTACTCAAATGGTCGGCAATTGTTTTGCGCTGCTGTATAATTACATAAAGGAATACGGCAACGGCTCGCTGGCTGAAAACACGGCGAAATATATGTTGGATTTGGGTATCACGCAAACGGAAATAGACCAAATTCGTGCTATTTTGTTGGAAAAAGTTGAAAAATAAACTGTATTCTCGTTTGGAATACGTGTTAAGAATATAATAAATTATGGAAGCAAATCCACGCGTTTAAAAGGTGAATTTTTACAAAAAGGCGGTACCATGTATGCGTTTAAGTGAAATTTTAGACAATAAAAAACTCTCTTTATCCTTTGAGGTGTTCCCCCCGAAAACGGATATGGCATTCGATTCGGTCAAGACGGCAACGGAGGAGATTGCAAAACTCCGCCCCTCGTTTATGAGCGTAACCTACGGTGCGGGCGGCGGAACCAGTAAATATACTTTGGATATCGCAAAAAATATCAAGAAAAGCTATGGCGTGCCCACGTTGGCGCACCTTACCTGCGTTTCGTCTACAAGAGAAACAGTACAAAATAAAATTAAGGAAATGCAGGCGGCTGGCATTGAAAACGTTATGGCGCTTCGCGGCGACCTCACTCCCGAAATGGAAGGCACGGATAGAAGCGGCTGGGCGTATCGTCACGCTGTTGACCTTATTGCCGACCTCAAGGCAAGCGGTGCGGATTTTTGTATCGGCGCGGCGTGCTATCCCGAAGTGCACCCTGAAAGTGAAAGCCAGGCGATTGACATTCGTTATTTGAAAGAAAAAGTGGATGCAGGCTGCGCGTTTTTGACGACGCAAATGTTTTTCGACAACAACATTTTATATAACTTCCTTTATAAAATCCGTGAAGCAGGCATTACGGTACCCGTTATTCCTGGTATTATGCCTATCACCAACGCAAACCAAGTGGAAAGGGCGGTGAAGCTGTCGGGCTCGTTTATGCCTCGCCGTTTTAAGAGCTTGGTAGATAAATTTGGGCATTCGCCTGCGGCAATGAAACAGGCAGGTATTGCGTATGCAACCGATCAAATTATTGATTTGTACGCCAATGGTATTACCAACGTGCACGTTTATTCCATGAATAAACCTGACGTTGCGGAAAAAATTCAAAGCAATTTATCGGATATTCTCGGAAAATGATAGGTACGGTTTTTACAAAAACGTATTCGGCGTTGCCATACAACGAAAGGGAAGTTTTGCGCTACGCAGGGGTAAAAGAGCAAGACGATGCGCTTGAAAAACTCTTTCAAGAATGTCTTGCAGAAGCGCAGGACAAAGTTTCTCTGCGTGTTTGTTACGCAGTTTTTCCCGTTTCTTTGACGGAGGACGGCGTGGGCGTTGGTTTTGCAAACATTCGCTCTACGCATTTGCGTAAGTTATTGAAGAATGCGCAAGAAGTGGTTGTCTTTGCGGCGACTGCAGGGATAGAATTGGATAGATTGATTGCACGCTATAACCACGCTTCGGCAGGGAAAGCGGTTGTCTTTCAAGCAATCGGCGCGGAGCGCGTAGAAACGCTTTGCAATGCCTTTGAAAAGGACTTAAAAACTCAAATGGAAGGGGCAGGTATGCGTTTAACACCAAGATTTAGCCCTGGTTATGGGGATTTGCCTTTAGAGTTACAACGCGAAATTTTCCGTGTTTTAGAGCCGCAAAAGCGGATAGGCGTTACGCTTTCTAACAGCCTTTTGATGTCTCCGTCAAAATCCGTGACGGCGTTTATTGGATTGGAAAGAAGTAATTGCGAAGAGAAAAAGGAAATGCTTGGCTGTCAAGCTTGTCATAAAGAAGATTGTACGTATAGGGATTAAGCGTATGAAAATAACCGAATTTATACAAGAGAAAATTTTATATTTAGACGGTGGTATGGGTACGCTGTTGCAGGCCGACGGGCTTTCGCTTGGTGAACTGCCCGAACGTTTAAACGTGACCAAGCCCAGCCGTATTACCGAAATCCACAAAGCGTATTTTGACGCAGGCAGTAACGTGGTATGCGCAAACACTTTCGGTGCAAACGCCTTTAAATTTTTCGATGCGGAATTGGAAGAGATAATTGCGGCGGCAATGGAAAATGCCAAACGCGCGAAAGCGGAAAGCGTAGGCATGCAAGAAAAATGGGTTGCTTTGGATATTGGACCGACGGGGCGCATGCTCGAGCCGTATGGAGATTTGGATTTTGAGGACGCCGTTGAGGCGTTTGCGAAAACGGTACGCTTGGGGGTAAAATACGGAGCGGAGCTTATCTTCATTGAAACAATGAACGATTGTTACGAAACCAAAGCGGCGGTGCTTGCGGCGAAGGAAAATTCTCATTTGCCGGTGTTTGTATCCAACGCCTACGGTGAGGACGGAAAGCTCATGACGGGCGCAACGCCCTCGGCAATGGTCGCTATGTTGGAAGGGTTAGGCGTGGACGCTATCGGCGTCAATTGTTCCTTTGGTCCCAAAGCGCTTATGCCCGTTGTAGAAGAATATTTACAAAAATCCTCTTTGCCTATTTTAGTAAAACCCAACGCAGGGCTTCCGCAAATGAAAGGGGATAAAACCGTTTACGACGTTTTACCCGATGCATTTTCCGAGGATATTGCAACCCTTGTTCAAATGGGCGCGCGAGCCGTTGGCGGTTGTTGCGGAACCACTCCCGATTATATTTTTGCGGTGACAAACAGGCTGAAAAACGTCCTGCCAAAGCCCATAACAAAGAAGAATATCACTTGCGTTTCTTCCTATACGCATAGTGTTGAACTCGTACATGCCCCCCTCTTAATAGGGGAAAGAATCAATCCGACGGGCAAAAAACGCTTCAAGCAGGCTTTGCGAGACGGGGATATTGAATACGTATTGCAAGAGGGGCTTGTCCAGCAGGAAAAAGGGGTGCATATCTTGGACGTCAACGTAGGGCTGCCTGAAATTGACGAGAAAGAAATGCTCACCGCGTGCGTTTGCCGTTTGCAGGAAATTATAGATTTGCCTTTGCAAATTGACACTTCGTCCAAAGTGGCTATGGAAAGCGCGTTGCGCCGTTATAACGGTAAGGCGTTGATTAATTCCGTCAACGGAAAAGCGGAAAGTTTGCAGGAAGTGTTACCGCTTGCAAAAAAATACGGCGGCGTTGTCGTTGCGCTCACTTTGGATGAAAACGGAATCCCTGCTACGGCGGAAGAACGTTTACAAATTGCAAAAAATATATTAAAAGAGGCGGAAAAATACGGCTTGGAGAAAAAGGATTTCATTTTCGATCCCTTGGCGATGGCAGTCAGCGCCGATATAAATGCGGCGAAAGAAACCTTGAAGGCAGTAGGGCTTATTAAAAACGAGCTTGGCTGCCACGTCTCCCTTGGAGTATCCAACGTATCCTTTGGGTTACCGCAACGCGACGTTATCAACGCTACGTTCTTTGCGTTGGCGCTTGGGCAAGGGCTTTCGGCGGCGATTATGAATCCCTATTCTATCGAAATGATGAAAACCTATTACGCCTACTGCGCGTTGAACGGTTTGGATGAAAATTGCGCGCGCTACGTCAATTTTGCGGAAACGCTTCCCACGTCTATTTCTACCGTGCCTGTGGCAACGGCAAGGGAAACGGCAGGGGAAACGGATTTACAAACGGCGGTGATAAAAGGCTTAAAAGACCGCGTAGTTGCTTTGACGGAAGCGCAGCTGCAAACTCGCGACGGGTTGGATATCGTCAATGAAGAAATTATCCCTGCGCTCAATGCGGTGGGGGAAGCGTTTGAAAACAAACGTGCATATTTACCGCAGCTGTTGATGAGTGCGGAAGCGGCAAAGGCGGCGTTTTCGGTGGTAAAAAGTAAACTTCCCGTATCGAAGCATAGTGCAAAATGCGCTTTTGTTATCGCAACGGTGAAAGGGGATATTCACGATATTGGTAAAAATATCGTTAAATTATTGCTGGAAAATTACGGATTTGACGTTCTTGACTTGGGTAAAGACGTGCCGCCCGAAAAGATAGCGGATGCCGTAGTGGCAAGCCGCGCTCCGTTGGCAGGGCTTAGCGCGTTGATGACAACCACCGTTCCGTCGATGGCGGAAACGATAACTTTAATAAGAAACCGTGCGCCTTGGTGTAAGGTGGTGGTGGGCGGCGCAGTTCTCAATGAAGAGTACGCGCAGGCGATCGGTGCGGATAAATACGCCAAGGACGGTATGGAAACGGTGCGTTACGCCGAAAGCATTTTTTCTTCGTTGAATGAAAAATGATAGGGGCAGGTACGCGTTGAAATTAAAAAATGGCTTAAAAAGGAGAAGATAATTATGAAAGAACGCTATGCATGGAAGGCAAGCATTATTGAAGGTAAAAAAGACGAATACATCAAAAGACATAACGAAATTTGGCCTGAATTGAAAGCTTTATTGAAGGATGCAGGCATTGAAAATTATTCCATTTGGACGTGCGGTAACGAATTGTTTGGTTATTATGAATGTAACAAAGGCGTTGCGTACGCGGCAAAAACGCAGGCGGAAAGCGCGGTTGTCGATCGTTGGAATGAATATATGAAAGACGTTATGGTTATGGAGCTTGATAAAGAAACGGGCGCGCAACCGAAACTTGAACAAGTCTTTTATTTAGAATAAAAAGCTGCAAGCTTTTTTAGGAGAAAATATGATATTTCAACCGCAGTTTTTAACTTCGGCAACACCGCTTGCCGAATACCCCCGTCCGCAGTTTAAGCGCGACAGCTATTTCTCTTTAAACGGCGAATGGCAATACGCTATCCGTAAGGAGAAAAACGTCGACGGCTACGACGGAAATATTCTTGTTCCCTACGCACCCGAATGTCAATTGTCGGGGGTGCGTCGTCAATTGCAAAAGGACGAGTATTTGTTGTATAAAAAAGTCTTTGTTTTGCCCGATAACTTCGTACATGGTAGGGTGGTTTTGCATTTTGGCGCTTGCGATCAAGTATGTGAGGCGGCGTTAAACGGGAAGGCAATCGGCGGGCACGAGGGCGGTTATTTGCCCTTTAGTTTCGACGTTACCGAAGCCTTAAAGGACGGAGAAAACGAGCTGACGCTCATTGTACAAGACGACGCCGATTCCGATGTCTACGGCAGGGGCAAACAGCGCTATAAACGCGGCGGAATTTGGTATACCGCAACCAGTGGTATATGGCAAAGCGTATGGTTGGAAAGCGTGCCAAATGCCTATTTGCAGGGCGCGCGTTTCGACGTCGATTTTGATAAAAAAACGTTGACGGTGCAAACGGAGCGATCTGGCGACGGCGAAGTGGAAATTTGCGTTTTTGACGGTGACGTTCTTCTTGCGCAAGCCTCGACGATAGAGGGCAAGGCAACGTTGGACGTGTCCGCTTGCAATCCTTGGACTCCCGATTTACCCGAATTGTATACGGTCAAGCTCACCTATGGTGAGGATACCGTAGAAAGCTATTTCGGCTTGCGGAAATTTTCTGTGGTCGAACGCAACGGCTTGCGTTATTTTGCATTAAACGATAAGCCTATTTTTCATAACGGACTTCTTGACCAAGGCTATTGGCACGACGGTCTTTACACGCCGCCGACCAACAAGGCGATGTACGATGAAATTAAAAACGTCAAAGATTTGGGCTTTAATATGCTCCGCAAGCATATCAAAGTGGAACCGTTGCTTTGGTATTATTATTGTGATGTTTTGGGTATGCTTGTATGGCAGGACATGATTAACGGCGGCAGCGCGTACCCTGCTTGGCGAATTATGCTTGCGCCCTTCCTCAATTTGCATTTAGACGATAGCAATTATAAGAAAATGGGTAGAAGCAAAGCTTCGAGAAAGCAATATTACGCCGAAGCGTACGGAATGATGGAGTTATTGCATAATTGCGTATCCCTTTGTCTTTGGACGCCTTTCAACGAGGCGTGGGGACAATTTGACGCCTTAAAGGTTTGGCAAGAGCTTAAATTGCGTGATCCCTCTCGCTTGTTTGACCACGCAAGCGGTTGGCAGGATATGGGTGGGGGCGACGTATGCAGCCGCCATATCTATTTCCGTAAAGCTCGCCCTAAAAACGACGGAAAGCGAGTGCTTGCGCTCACCGAATTCGGTGGGTATTCCCACAGTGTACAAGGGCACGTTTTTTCGGATAAAAAATTTGGATACAAAACCTTTAAATCGGCGGAGGGCTTGGAAAAGGCGATTGACAAGCTTTTCCGTAAGGAAATTTTCCCCTTGATAGAGAAGCAGGGCTTGTGCGCGACGGTCTACACCGAATTGACGGACGTAGAGGACGAAGTGAACGGGTTGTTTACCTTTGACCGCGTTTTGAAGCTTTCCCCTGAAACCGTGAAAAAAATGAATGCAGATTTGTACGCTTGTTTTGAAGAAAGCGTGAAACCCGTTCTATAAGAACGAAGAAAGAAAAATTGCAAAAAAATCGCTGTTGGCGCGCCTTGTGAAAAGCAGGGCGCGTTTTTCATTATAAAGCAATTTTTTTCGCTTTTTATTACGTTCACGAAACTTTCACGTTTTTTATCAATTTTTTTCGTGTTTATAATGTATATATAGCGAAAATTTCTTGACAAACGCTTGCGTTTTGTATAAAATAGAATAGAATGGAAAAGTGGGTTACTTTTTGCAACTTTCCTTTTTTGAAGAGGAAAACAAAAAGGTTTTTCCATAGGAAAAAGAAAGTATAAAAAGAAAAGGCAACTCACCCTTATACACAGACAAAAGAGCGAAAGCTCGGGAGGCTATATGAAGAAATCAATGAAACGTATTCTTTGCGGAATGATGTCGCTGACGATGATGTCGACGTTGGTGTTGGAAAGCACCTTGCGTTCGAGTGCGGATAGCGAATTGTTGAGCGGCACGACGTCTGCAAGCGCTTCGTTTAAAAACGTAACGGGGAAATACGACACCTCGGCGTTGAGAGAAAGCAATTTTAATTCGGACGTTGTGAAGACGACGGACCAAGCGCCTACATACGAAACCCGTACGGTAATGGTTACCTTGTCGGGTTCGCCCATTGCCGATCGCGCAGAGGGTATGGACGTTGCGGCATACGCAAAAACGTGGTCGGGCGAAATGGCGTCCGCTTCCATTAAAACGGAGCAGGCGGCATTCCTTAAAAAACTTTCCGACGCAGGCATTTCGTATACCTTGGAAAGAACGTACGATACCTTGTTAAACGCTGTTGCAATCGAAGTCAATACGCAACACGTATCGGCAATGAAAAATATGGCAGGGGTAGACAGCGTAGTTATTACGACGACGTACGCTGAACCTAAAACGTATTCGTCCACGTCGACGTCGGGCGTTGTAACCAACGAAACCAACGTTTACGCAACGGGTATTTACGATTCTTCCGATTATACCAGTACGGCGGCAGGCGCGGTAAACTACGGCGAAGGCACGGTAGTTGCCGTTCTCGACACGGGGCTTGATTATACGCACCCTGCATTCCAAGGTTTCCAAAGCGAAGACGTGACGGTTGCATGGGACGAAGCATACGTGGCGGACGTTCTTGCCAACAATCAATTGACGGCAGAAACCAAATCTGGTTCGCTCACTTCTAGAGAAGTGTACGTTAGTGAAAAAGTACCTTTCGCATACGACTATGCGGATAACGATCCCGACGTATATCCTTCCTATTCCAACCACGGTACGCACGTTGCGGGTATTATCGGCGGTTACGATACGTCTGGTTATACGGACAAGGACGGCAACCCCATTGCGGAAACCTTCCGCGGCGTAGTTCCCGATTGTCAATTGGTTATTTGTAAAGTATTCACGGACGATTTGGACGATGAAGATTTGGGCGGTGCTGAAGCGGAAGACATTATCGCGGCTTTGGAAGACTGCGTAATGCTCAACGTTGACGTAATCAATATGTCCCTCGGTACGTCTTGCGGTTTCTCGACGACGGACGACGGCGACGATGAAGGTGAAATGCTCAATGCAGTTTACAACCGTATTCAAACGAACGGTATCACCCTCGTATGCGCAGCAAGTAACGATTACAGTTCGGCATACGGCGGCGTATACGGTACTAACCTTTCTTCTAACCCCGATTCCAGTACGGTAGGTTCGCCTTCGACCTTTGCAGCTTCGTTAGCAGTTGCCAGTGTCAACGGTCAAAAGGCAAGCTACATGATTGCAAATGAACAAAACGGTACGGGCAGCTACGTGTTCTACGAAGAATCCCGTGACATTAACAGCAACCCCTTCGATTTCGCCGGCGACCTTATCGCAAAATTCGGCAATTCGAATGGCGTTGCGGAATTGGAATACGTAGTGGTACCTGGCGTAGGTCAAGCAGCTGACTACAGTTCTTCCATTAGATCCCTCTTTAAAGACAGCAACGGCAACAGCCTTAACAGAATCGCATTGATTAAGCGTGGTGATACGACCTTCCAAGAAAAGATCGAAATCGCTATGGAAATGGGCGCTGTGGGCGTTATCGTTTACAACAACGTAGCGGGCGTTATTCGTATGAACCTCGGTGAAATCGAAAATCCCGTTCCTTCCGTATCCATTAATATGAACGCAGGGGAAACGTTGGCAAGCGGCGCGGTAAACCGTGTTGGTAAAATTAAAGTACACAAAGAATATCTTGCTGGTCCTTTCATGAGTGAATTCTCCTCTTGGGGGCCCACGCACGATTTAAAATTGAAGCCCGAAATCACGGCGCACGGCGGTGAAATTACCTCTACCGTACCCGGCGGCTACGGCGAACAAAGCGGTACGTCGATGGCTTCGCCTAACATGGCAGGTTTCATGGCTTTGGTGAGAAGCTATATTGAAAAAGAACACGCTGACCTCGTTACGACGAATGGCAAAATTGATAACGTAAAACTCAATCGTCTTGCAATGCAGCTTACGATGAGTACGGCAACGACGGTATACGATCAAGACGATTTGCCTTATTCTCCTCGTAAACAAGGCGCAGGCGTAGCGCGTTTGGAACGCGTTATCGGCGGAACGACCGCATACTTGTCTACGGACGTAGCGGCAAACGATTATCGTCCTAAGATCGAGCTTGGCGACGACGATAATAGAACGGGCGTTTATACCCTTAACTTCAAATTGACCAATTTCGGTTCGAGCACGTTGGAATTTGCTCCCGATTACACCTTCATGACGGAAACGCTTTCGAGAGACGGCTTGACGGTAAGCGAACAAGCTAGATTGCTTAGAGGCACGACGGCGGAATGGCGTGTAAACGGTTCTATCGTTGGTTCTAGCATTTACGTAGCGGCAGGCGCGGAAGTATCGGTTAGCGTAACGCTTACGATGAGTGCTGACGATAAGAACTACATTGACGAAAGCTTTGAAAACGGTATGTACGTGGAAGGTTTCTTGAAGCTTAATTCCGCTACGGCAGGTCAATGCGACCTCAGCATTCCTTTCCTTGGCTTCTACGGCGATTGGGAAGAAGCGCCTATGCTTGACTATACGGCGTTTGAAATTGCGGACAACGAACAAGACGCTTCCGTAAAAGAAGAAGACAAAATTAAGGCAAGCATTTGGGCAACGCAGCCGTACGCAACCTATTACAATGAAAAATATATCATTCCTATGGGTAGCTACGTTTACTTGCTTGAAGACGGTGCTGATCCCGTGTATACGGACGAAGATCGTTGCGCAGTTTCCCGTTACAACGTTTACTACGGCGACGGCGTAGCGGAAAACTATTTGACGACGACGGCAGTAAAAGCGGTATACGCAGGCTTGCTTCGTAACGCGCGCCTTGTAACCTACAATATGTATAACGTAGAAACGGGCGAGCTTATCCACTCTGGCGAATGTAACCGTGTCGGTAAAGCGTATACGGGCGGCGGTGGCGGTATCCCCGCAAACGTAGAGGTAAACCTCAGCCCCGAAGAACAAGCATTGGTTGACAACGGCCAATATCGTTTGGAATTTGAATTCTTTATGAATACGCCTGCTGACGGCGAAGTAGCGCCTGAAGAAAACACCTTTGCATTCAATTACACCGTCGATTACGACGCTCCAATCTTGGAAGATGCGCGCGTACGCTACTATAATTATAAAGACGGTAATAAAGTAAAACAACGTATTTATTTGGATTTGGAAGTATACGATAACCATTACGCGCAGGCGTTGATGCTTTGCTATCCTAAGACCGATTCGACGGGACAGGTAATTTTGCAGCTTTCGACGGATTTCCCTACGCCCGTAAGAGCGGTTTCCAAAAATGCCACGACGAAGGTTTCCGTTGAAATTACGGATATCTACGAAAAATACGGCAACCAATTCTACGTACAAATTGACGACTATGCGTTGAACAGCTGTTTGTATCAAATCGATATCAACAAAGCAAACGCGAATATTCTCCCTGAAGCAAACGAATTTGAGCTTGGCGTAGGGGAAGAGAATATCACGCTTGACATCTACGAAACGCATAAGACGGCGCTTGTATTCAGCGAAAGTTATGCAGACGAAGGGGATGCTTCCAACTTCCTTTGGTCCTCCTTGAACCCTGGTATCGCAAACGTTAAAAACGGCGAAATCGTTGGTTTGTCGGCAGGTACTACGCAAATCGTAGTAAGCAACCGTAAGGGTTCTTCCCGTACGATTAACGTAACGGTAACCGAAACGGTTTCGTCCTCGCTTGTAAACATTCCCGTAATTTCCTTTGGCATAATTAAAAACGACACGGAAGCTTTGGAAAAAGCTACGGGCGCTGTAAAAGTACACGCTGGACAGGAATTTACTCTTACCCTTGAAACCGATCCTTGGTATCATCCCATGACGGGCTTGACCTTGGAATGGAGCTCCACCGACCCTTCCGTTGTTTCCGTTGACCAAAATGGTAACGTTAAGACGTTGAAGAAAGGTATGGCAATTATTAAAGCGAACGTTATCCAAAACGGCGAACCGACAATGTACTCGGCAACCGTTGCCTTGAGCGTTCAAAACGAATTTACGGTAAGCAACTATACGCTTACGGATTATAACGGCGTTGGCGGCGTAGTAGTTATTCCTACCGACCTCAACGTAATGTACATCGGCGAAGACGCCTTCAAGGATAACAACAATATCACGAAGATTGTTATTCCTGCATCCGTTATAGACATTTTGCCTGGCGCATTCTATAACTGTACGGCACTTGAAGAAGTGTACTTCGTATCCGAAGACCACCGCGAAACGGTTGGCGCAAACGGCGAAACGATTATTAACCAAAATATCGACTTTGCGGAATTGAAGCTTATTTACGAACAAGCGTTCTACGGCTGTACCAAGCTTAGAAAAATCGACTTCAGCAACGTAAAGACGGTTACGGTTGCAAGAGAATGCTTCGCAGGCTGTACGTCCTTGTCCGAAGTGGTAGATATGCCTTCTATCGCAACGATGCACCATTATGCATTTATGGGCTGTACCTCGCTCACCAGCGTTGATTTGTCCGGCTTGCACATGAGTGGTGATTACGTATTTGCAGGCTGCTCCAACATTGCTTCCGTTACCACGGGCAAATTCACGGCACTTGGCCGCTATATGTTCGCGGATAATCAAGCACTCAGCGGAGTCGTTACGATTCACACGCCGAAGATTGGTGAAGGCGCATTCCAAAACTGCGGCAACCTCGCTGGCGTGAAGTTCCAATCTCCTGCAAACGAAGCGTTGAACTTTGATATCGGCGCGAAAGCGTTTGAAAATTGCGGAAACAATTTGAGAACGAAATTTACCGTAGATTTCAATGGCGAAAACATTCGCTCCATTGGCGACAGAGCATTCGCTCGTACCAATTTGCAATTGAACGGTTCGATTAAGGGTTTGAAATCGTTGGGCGCAAATGCGTTTGACAGTACGGGTCTTACGACCATTTATATCGACGACAATTACAATTTGGATACCTTGCAGCTTTACGGCGTTCCTTTCAAGAGATTGCAGGTAAAGGTTGCAAGCGGTACAACCAAATACGTTGAAGAAAACGGCGTTATTTACAACGCAAACAAGACGAAAATTTACTTTGTCAATGCAGAAGCGGCAACCGACTTCACGGTAGCTTCTACGGTGACGGAAATCGGTGCGTATGCCTTTGCGGCAAGCAACGTACGTAAAGTGACCTTGCACGCAAACGTAACCAAGCTTGGCGAAGGTGCGTTTGCTGAATCGGAACTTCGTGAAATCGACTTTGCTAACGCGGAGCTTACCGAAATCCCTGCAAAAGCATTTGCAAGCACGATGATTTCTTCAATCACGTTGCCCGACAGCGTTCAAACGCTTGGCGCGAATGCATTTGAAAATTCGGCATTGACCAGCTTCACCGCAGGCGGCTTGACGGCAATTGAAGATAGAGCGTTTGCAAGCTGTATCGCAATGCAAAAAATTACGCTTGCAGACGGTATTAAGACAATGGGTGATTATGTATTTACCGATTGTACGAGCTTGCAGGAAGTAACGCTTCCTTCCGTTGAACAATTGGGTATGTACACCTTCTATGGCTGTAACAGTTTGGAAACGGTAGTATTTGGCGACAACGCATCGACGACGGGTACGTACACGTTTATGCAAACGTCCGTTCGCTCGGTAGATTTGGGTGAAACCATCACCGCTATCGAAGAGGGCGCATTCTACAACTGCCGTAGCTTGGCAAGCATTACGTTGCCTGCATCCGTACGTACCGTTGCAGACTTTGCATTCAACGGTTGTAGCCGTTTGTCGACGGTAGTTGGCATTGAAAATGTACGCTATTTCGGCGCGCAAGCCTTCTACAACTCGGCAATCACGACGCTTACGTTGACCAATGCTAAAGAAATTGGCACGTTCGCATTCGCAGGCCAAGGCAACGCAAACTTCGCAATGCCTTACACCTCAATTGCAATGCCCAACGTTGAAAAGATTGGCAACTTTGCATTCTTGAATGGTAGTGAAAGCAGTGTTGTAATTCCCGACACGTTGAAAGAAATTGGTTATGGCGCATTTGCGGCATCTTCGAAATTGAAGACGTTTACGGTAAGCAGCGCGAACTCCAACTTCTTTGTAAACAACAACGTATTGTACCGTTACATTGACAGAGCGGCTGGCGAATACGAATTGGTTTGCTATCCCGCAGCTTTGGTAGCGGCAAACGAACAAAAGGTATATACCATTTTGGACGGTACCATTTACGTGCAGGCGTACGCGTTCTATAATTTGAATGAAAACGCAGTGAAACACGTAGTATTGCCTTACAGTGTAAACGCAATTGGCGACAGCGCGTTCTATGCAAGCGGCGTTACCGAATATACCTTCGAAAGCGTACAAGCGCCCGTTCTTGAAACGTTCTATCGTGACGAGATTGCAAGCGCAATTGAATCGCTTTCCACGACGGCGTACTATAAGGGTTACTATTATGCAAACTTTGGCGACTACGTATATAACTATACCTCTTACGTAGGTGAGACCAGCACGATGGTTATGCATTATCCCGATAACGGCGTAGGTTACGACAGCCACATTTACAGCTTGTATTTTGGTTCGACAACGACGACGGGTATCACGCAAGCGGATCAAACGAGAGAATGTATCCGTCTTATCGACAGTTTCGACCTTGACGCTATCAACGCATTGAAGACGGCGCAAGTAACGGATGCCAATAAGGCAATTGTTGAAGCGTTGTCCGAAGACGTGAAGAACGCTCGTACCTATTACAACAATGCTTCCAGCAACGCGGAACAAGCAAGCTTCATTACCGCAGAACAAGGACAAAAATTGCTTGCAGTTGAAGCGGCGCTCCGCGACGTAAAAGCGCATTTCGGTATGTTGATTTCGCTTTCGTCCTTGAAGCTTGATCCTTCTTGCAATTATAAGAAGAATTATAAAGAAGGCGAAACGTTTGATATGAGCGGCCTTGTGATTATCCTCGAATATGAAGATTATTCGACGGAAAAAGCAGATGCTTCCAAGTTGGTTTTGGAAACGGGTGCGCTTACGAAATACGACAGATACGTTATCGTTAAGTATGAAGACAAAGAAATTTGGCTTGACATTACGGTAACGGCAGTTGCTGGCGATGACAGCAGCAGCGATGAAACGCCCGATGATTCCACCAGCGATTCTACGGAAACGCCTGACGATTCCACTACGGAAACGCCTGATAGTTCTGTGGAAGAAGATGGCTGCGGAAGCCAAATCTCCGCATTGCCGTTCGCGCTTGCTCTCATGCTTGGCGGCGTAGCGATTATTGCGAAAAAGAAGGTGCGCAATGAAGAAAACAAGTAAAGTCAAAATTGATAAAAAGCAATATCAGGTTCTTTGGGATGGCGCAAGACAAATCAACGTTGTCAGCGTCATCAACGAAGAAGCTATGGCTAAAAAAGTTTCTAAAAAGCAAACGAACGTGCAAACGGAAGTTGTTATGAACAACCCCAACAATATTCCTTTCGGCGCAATTGACGAAGGCGTGGTGTACGTAGACGTAAAACAAACGGCAATGAAGCCTTATCGTAAAAGATAAGCAAAAGTCTTTCAGGCTTCTTAAACATTAAAAAATATTAAAGGCAGGATATAAATATGAAAGAAAATCAAATGAACAATGCGGAAATCCCCGTAGCGCAACCCGTAGAACCCAAAACGTACGTCGTAAACTGCCCTAAGTGCGGTGCGGCTTTAAACGTAAGAGCAGGTGGTTTTGCGTATATGTGTCCCGTATGTAGCAATTTATTCCGTGTACGCGTAGGCGAAAAGCTTGTAAAAGACGTAAGCCGCGTTACGATGATGGAAGCATACGTAAACGTAAATCAAGGCGCTAACCTGCCTCAAAAGGAAGAGGACGCGGATAACGAATAATAGTTTTCTAAAATAAATGCGTGTTGTAAGCGTGCAAATCTTTTGCAGGCTTGCTTCCCATTATAAAAAAGCTTAAAAACCAAGCCCCCAAAGCGGAAAAATTCCGCTTTGGGGGCTTGTCAATATCTTTGCTTAATTTTATGTATATCCCTCGTAAAACACGTTAGGATTAAGAAAAGCGTTCTTTTTTGCTTGACATACGATTCCTTAACATACGTTCTATTGCAGTTATAACAAAAGGCGTAGAGAGAGGGGGCAGGCTTGCCCCTCATTCTCCTTGTCCGTCTCGGTGATGTCTGTCAAACGTTCAGCCGAGACGGCTTTTTTATTTGGTTTTTGTTTGCCTAATGAAAAGAGGGGAAATAGGGGATTTAACGCATGTATTCCGCCAGGTCGATAACTTCTTCAAGGGAATCGAAAAGGCTGTAAAAAAGGCAAATAGAAGCGGTTTTATGAACATAAAAAATCCGTGGCTTCGAGAGATCGAAACCACGGGTTTTAAGTTTGTTGCAATTGTCAATACGTTATCTTCTTAAGCGTTTGCATTGGTATTAAAGTTAAGGAAGATATCGTTTGCATTTTGATAATTCAAGGTAGCCGTGCAGGTTTCTTCCGTTTGGATATTGGTAAGCAACAAGGTTACCGTATTATCATCGTTATACGATTGAACTACATAAGTATAAATAGCCGTTTCACCGATAAGGATTTCTTTTGCACCGTTGAAGGAATAGGTCTTGCCATCGGTACCTCTTACGGAGGTAAGATAGAAATCATCAAGCGTGAGGTAGATATTTGTGGTGTTTGCATAATTCAAGGTTGCAACGTAGGTTACACCAGTTGCCAAATCGGTTACGTGGAGGGTAGCCGTATTGTTGGTGTTATACGATTTAATTACGTAACTGTAAACTTCTACGCCGTTGCAAAGAATCTTGCCGTGACCGTTGAAGAGGTAATTCTTCGTGCCGTCCTCGCTCTTTGCTTCGGTGAGATACAAGCCGTCAACTTCTCTACGATAAAGAGCTCTGTCACCGCAAATGTAAGCATCGGGATCATTCAAAGCTTCGGGATGGCTTTCAAGGTCAACCACTACAATTTCATAATACCAAGTTTTACCGTTGAGAAGGTCTTGCGACCACATAATAATACCCGTATCTTTAATATCGTAATAGAAATAGGTATCGTAGCGTCCGTTCAAGGAAAGTTTAGAAATACCGTTTGCATAGCCGCTGGTGATACCGTCGAAGTAAATACTTTCTTCGTACATCAAGCTGCTGTTGCGCACCCACTTACCAAACAAATCATTCGTCTTGGTACAAATTACGTAATCGCCTTCAACAAGGCTGGTGTATTGCGAGAATACCAAGGTCGGTTGATTTTTGTAAGGATCGTTCAAGGTGTATACGTAATAGGTGATAGGCATGCCTTGGCTATCGGTATAACGGAAGGAAAGCATCCCAGCCGCAATGTATTTCATCGTAATGTTACGTCCGTCAAATACAGCGTGAATATTGCCTTCCAAATCGGTAGGGCCGATAGAGAAGGTTTGGAACATACCGCTCATTGCCCAAGTACCCATAAACTCGTTTTCGATATACAAATCGCTGATACGGTTGTTAAGGTTAAGGATATAAGAGGAAGTGCCAAAGCTAATCGAACCGCAAATGCCGTTTACGTTGTAAATTTCGAAGCCGTCGCCATACGCCTTGTAGGTGTAGGTCGTCGTGCCGTTTACAACAAGCTTACCGCCTTTGTTAAGGTTACCCTTACCGTCAAAGGTATAAGAGTTTCCGTTTACGTCTACCAAAGTGGTGTCCGCAAAGATATCCTTGCGTTCCAATTCAATGTCACGATCGTTCGAAATGGTAACCGAATGCAAATCTTCATTGTAAGTAATGGTGTAAAGCTTTCCGTTGTAAGCAAAGCGTCCAGTCAAGGTAGAATCCAACGTATATTCCACGCGGGTAATATCGTTGCCATTTTCCAAAATCAAGGAGCCACCGCCGCCGCCATAGAGGAAACCATACAAGCCGTTTCCGTCGAAGCGGAATTCAATGTTTTCAAATTCGGGATCGTTACAAATCCATTCGCCGTTATAATCATCCAAAACGAACAAGCTTACTTGCGAATAACCCGTTTCCATATTGTTGCTATCATAAACAACAGCCGAAAGGGTATTGCTTGCATAATCGTAAGTGAAGTAGCCGAAGATTTGTTCCTTCCAATAGGTTGCGTCAGGCCAGTACAAGCAAACGTAGCCGTTGGTTTCACTCACTTCATAAACGAGGTCGTAAGCCGAACCGTCCGTATAGGTTGCAAGCGCCGTACCCGTACCGTCTTGGTTAAGACCGAACAATTCCAAAGTAATGCCGCTGCCGCTCCAAGTGCCGGTATAGCTATATTCTTTATAATAGGTTTGAACGATATGATCTGCTACGGTGATAGAAAGGAAACCGTTGCTATCAATCGTCGCGTAATGCTCCATACCATTGTAGGTAAAGAAAATTGTATTGTCGTCAAGTTTTACATACGTACCATTTTGACGAACAACTACCGATTCTTCATACCCATAATAGTTACGCACGTATTCTTTTTGTTCGTATTGCCACTTGTTGATACCATCGAAGGTATACGATTTAGAAAGAGTAGCCGATTTCGTCCAAGTACCCTTGAATGCATCGTATTGTTTCAAATCCGCCAAGTTTACGGTGATAAGCAAGCCGCTTTCTTCACGAAGGATAACTTGCGTATCGGTATACGATTGAATTTCATACGTTCTGCGTTCGGAAGCCGCTGCGCTGCCGTAGCCTTCCAAAACTGCCGTATCGCCGTAGAAGTGATAATACAAGGTGGTGTCGCCGATAACGCGGTAATATTCACCATTAAAGAAATTTTCGCCTGCAACGAGGGGATTTTCTTCAGTGAAATAGATACCGTCGTACAAATGTAATTTACCGTCAACAAGCTTGCCGTTGAAATCGTAGAAGGTGTAACGATACATATCGAAGTTTGCATCAACCAACGTACCCGTAGTGGTGTCGTCTTCATCTACGATAATAGCGCCGTTGTAATATCTTGCCAATCTTGCCGCTTCAATCGTCAACGTTTCGCCGTCGAAGAGGTAATTGGTCATTTGTTCGGTTACGCCGTCCGAATAGATTGCGTTACCCGTTTCCGTCAAGGTAAGAGTGATAGGATTCGTGTTGCCTTCAATTGCAAATTGATAGGTACCGATAACGGGAGTGGGATCCGCGAAACCAACGTAGAGTTGGATAGATCTCGTTGCTACGAAGGAATAGGGAACTTTTTGCGTACATGCTTCATCAAAGAAGTAGCCATAGGAGAGGTATCCGTTATCCGCTTCGAAATAGAATTCCAAACCACCGTTATAGAAGAAGTTACCGATAGGCACGTATGCGTTGGAGCTTTCCGACGTCGTGTTAAAGAACATCGTTTCGATGCTTGTTTGATCGCTTACTTTAATTTCCGTGCCGTCTTTGCATACGAAAGAAATACCAAATACGGCAGATTCTTCCGTAGAAACGGGTTCATAACAAATGGTAGGATATTTTTTGCTTTCGAAATTCCAGTCGTAAGTTTCCCAACCGAGGTTTTCGGTGAAGAAGTCAACGTTTACGAGGTCTGCGTCCGTAATATCGGAAATGCAGTTATATTCGATGTATTTTTGTGCCGTAGTTGCCAACGCGCCAGCTTCCTGTCCGCCGCCCACTGCAGGGTTTGCAAAACGATAATCGTTGCCCGAAGCCGCGTACGCGCTAACCTTACCGTTGTAAAGCGAATCGCTTACGATAGTATCGTTTTCAGCATAGCCGACCAAACCGCCTGCATACGCGATGCAATATTCGTCCGTCGTAGCGAAAGCATCGGTTACAGATTGCGAAGCTTTTGCAATAACGTCGCCGATCGCATAACAGTTGCTAACCGAAGTATATTGACCAAGACCACCAACGATACCGCCTGCGCGAAGCGCGCCCGTAATCGAACCCGTGGAATAGGAGTTATGAACGAATGCCGTTGCCGCGATAGGGTAATTGGAACCTGCATAACCGGTGATACCGCCTGCAAACAAAGTCAAACCGCTCAAAACGTTTACGTCTACGTCTACGGAAACGTAAGCAATTTCCGAGGGGAAGAACATACCGTAAGAGGTATCGTAGAAACCTTGTTGATAGCCAATCAAACCGCCTGCATAAGCGAAGTAGTTATCGTCGGCATAAACGTTAATCGTACCGTTGGTTGCGTCGCAAAGATAAGCGTTTACGCCGCTGCCATAGCCCATTAACGAACCTGCAACGATCGAACGCGCGTCCGTGGGCAATCCGTTTACCGAAACGTTTACGGTGAAGTTATCCAAACGAATACCATAGAACAAACCGCTGCTGGATACGGTAGGGTTTGCAAAAACAGTACCGAACAAACCAACGTAGTTAGCCGAATCGGAATTAATGGTAAAGTTGGAAATGGTATATCTTTGAATTGCGCCCGTTTCCGAATCCGCGATACAAGAGAAGCAACCGCTGAAATAGGAATTTTCCGTCGAGTAGTCCCCGATGATTTCCAATTCTTCGCCGCCGCAATCGATATCGTTTCCAAGAACGTACGCGCCGTTGACGTAAGTGGATACACCCTTATTAACCTGTTCTGCGATAAACAAAAGGTCGATAGGCTCGCTTACAACGAAAGCATCGGTCATCGAACCGGTACCAGCCATTTGCGAAGAGGCTTTACGTACGCCGTCCACAGTCAAGGTCATATCGGTGTCTACAAACAAGGAATAAACGTTATCCTCAACGGGAGTGATTGCCGTGCCGTTCAGGTAAACGATAGGCGTACCTTGGTAGAAAACGCTGCGTCTTACTTTGAAGGAAACGACAGAGCCTTTTGCCACCTTATCGGGGTTAGGGATTTCGTGATCAAAGAAATACCCAGCGCCTTCCGTGAAGGTAATTTTGTAAGTATCGCCAACGGGTTCGTCCTCGTCGCTGTCAACGTCGCTATCGGTATCGACATTGCTGTCGCCCGTCGAAACGCTGTCACCGCCTACAACGCTGCTATCCGCTTCGCTTTCCACGGACGAAGAAGCGCTGTTATCCACGGAGGAGGATTCTTCCGAATCACAGCCCACTGCTGCCAAAGTAAGCGAGCAGGAAAGGGACAATAATAAGGCAATTAAAAATTTTTTCATAAAAACTCCGTATAAAAATTTATCTTTTACAGTATCGAAATTTCGGTTAGCGTAACGCATAACCCTATGGGTTAGGGGGCAAAATACCCCTGTTTACACTATACCGAATATATTATACAATATATTGAACAAAAACACAAGGAAAATAGAGGGGATTTCAAGATTTTTCTTATTTTTCGGGGTGGCGATTTTTTCCTTTTTCCAAAGAAAAGAATTGCTTGACAAACGCGCGTGTTTATTATATAATGTAAGAAGTGTGCAATTAAGCAAAAAAAATGAGGTAACACTATGAACGAAAAAACAAATCGTCTAATCCGTGTGACGTACGCCGTATTATTCAGCGTATACACCGTGTTGGTCGGCGTATTGTTTATTTTGAAATGTATTTCCATTTACACGTCGGCGGACAGCTCGCCGTACACAGTGGAAAGCATTTCGTTGCATTTTGACGAAATACGCCCCTTTATTTGGTATTGGGTGGCGTTGTTTGTAGGTACGTTTATTATCGAGCTTTTCTTTCCGAAAACGGAAAAGCAAAAGGTTAGCGTGCCGCAAGACAAAGTGTTAGAAGGCGCAAAAGCGCGCTTGCCCGAAACGGAAGCAACCAGCGAAATTTGGAAAAAATCCAAAACGCTTACCACTGTTCGCCGTTGGGTTTGGTACGCAACGCTTGCCATTTTCTCGGCAATGATGATTGTTTGCGCTACGTTGTTGTTTGTCAATATTACCATTCCTGCAGACACGCAAAACTTTTACGTGATCCACGACGCGTTGGTACTTCGTTTGATTAAGGGCTTGCCGTTTATGATTAGTGCAATCGTTGTTTGCGTTGGGGTTTCCATCTTTGAACATTACAGTGTGAAAGGGGAAATCAAAGCGTTTAAGGAGGCGACGGCGGCGTACGTAAAGCAAGGCGGTAAGTTGAACAAACTCTCGCAAAAAACGCTTGCGGAAGAACAACCCGTTAAGAAAATGAATGCGTTGAATATCACTCGTATCGTGTTTGCGGCGGTGGGCGTAGCCCTTGTCATATTCGGCATTTTCAACGGCGGCGTTGGCGAAGTATTTTTAAAAGCAATCAATATCTGTACGCAATGTATCGGTTTGGGTTAAGGTGAAACAATGAAGAAATTTTTTGGAAAAATTAAAAATTGGTTTAAAAACCATATCCCGACCAAACGTCGTATCATACAGTTGTACACGGCGCTGTTGTTCAATGCCAACATTAAAGGCTTTGTCAACGGCGAAATTTACAAAGGCGGCACCAAAAACCTTTGTATTCCTGGCTTGAATTGTTATTCCTGTCCCGGGGCAGTAGGGGCGTGTCCCATGGGTGCGTTACAAAACGCATTGATTGATTCGAAAACGCGTTTACCCTCGTACATATTTGGTATCATTATCTTATTCGGCTTGTTGCTTGGCAGAACGATTTGCGGCTTCCTTTGTCCCTTGGGCCTCGGTCAAGAGCTGCTTTACAAAATCAAATCTCCCAAATTAAAAAAGAGCAAAGCAACCCGCACGCTGTCCTATTTGAAATACGTAGTGCTTGTGTTGCTTGTGGTTATTTTGCCTATCATGTTTGCCGTACCAGGCTTTTGCGAATACATTTGTCCCGCAGGTACGTTTGAAGGCGGCGTAGGCTTGTTGTCCAACGAAAACAATTATGGCAGTTTGGGTATGCTTGGCCCGCTTTTCACTTGGAAATTTATCGTATTGGTAGCGGTAGTGGTGCTCAGCGTATTCGTATTCCGTGTATTCTGCCGTTTCCTTTGCCCGCTTGGCGCATTGTACGGCTTCTTCTGCCGTTTGGCAATGCTTGGTATCAAGCTTGATAAAACCAAGTGTACCGATTGCGGACTTTGCGTATCGGTATGTAAAATGGATATTAAGCGCGTAGGCGACCACGAATGTATCAGCTGCGGCGCATGTATCTCCGTTTGTCCCTCGAAAGCAATCTCTTGGAAAGGCTCCAATTTGATTATCCGTGAAAATGAAACGGAAACGCCCGACGTTAGCGAAATTAAGCCTTTGCATTCCATGTTAAAACCTGCCGTAACCGAGCAAACGACGGCTACGGAAAACGTAGAAGTTATTGAAATCGTTGACGAAACGAACCAAATCCCCAACGAGGAGGTGGCAAACGATGATAACTAAGAAAACGGCAAAATTATTGGAAATTATCGCATGGATTTTGGCATCCGTAGTGCTGGGTATCGCGCTTATCTATTATAACTTTATAGACAAAGCACCCGAATCCAAGATAGAAGTTGGCGGAAAATTGCCCGACTTTACAGCGGCGCAAACGTACACCGAAAAGGACGGCGTGTTCGCGTTTGACGGCGAAAACTTCGTGTTCTCCAACCAAAGAGGCAAGGTGTTGGTTATCAACTTCTGGGAAACGTGGTGTACGGCGTGTATTGAAGAATTGCCCGAATTTGACGCTGTTCAAGTAGAATACGGCGACAGCGTAGAAGTTATTGCCATTGTTGGTACGACGTCCACGCCTGAATACGCAAGGGATTGGATGAACAAAAAGGGCTGGGAAAAAGTTTCCGATGAAATGGATTGGGCGGATTTCTCTTTGACGCTTGGTTATATGAACGCTGACGATTCGTTGACGCTTGGCGTAACCAGTATGCTTCCCAGAACGATTATTTTGGACCAAAACGGTATCGTAGTGCACGAACAAAACGGCGCAATGAGCAAGGAAGCGTTGGATGCAATTATCCAACCCTTGTTACAAAACTAAAACGCCTTTAAAATAGGCTTAAAATCAAACGATAAGCCGCCCGACGGATAAATACCCGTCGGGCGGCTTTTTCGCGTAAACAAGCAAAAAAGCACCTCTTTTCAAAGCTTTGAAAAGAGGTGCTAAAAAACCATTTGGTTTATTCGTTCGATTAACCGTTAACAACAATCGAATCAATACGAACTTGTGCAGTGAGTTTTGCAACTGTAAACGAATCAACTGCGGAGGCAAATGTTACAGTTACCACTTTGCTGCTTACACTTACGGTTGCTCCCGAAACGGTGCCGATAGAGTTTTTCAGTGCGGTAGCATAGCCTGTGGTGTTACAGTTAAACACAATCTTCGTCATGCCTGCGCCTTCAATGATAATTTCAGAGCCTGCATACAAACGAACGGGCTTTGAATAGTTGGCAACATCCGTCGAACTGGAAGCTTTGTTGTTGGTAAACGTAATGCCGTTTTGTTGCCATACTTGTTTTGTAGAGCTTTGGCTTAAACGGTTAGCAGTGCTAGAGAAGCTCAACTCTGCGTTGCTGAGCGCTGGCGTATCTTCGCCGTCGTCACCGCCGCTTTGCGCCGTTACGTTTACAGTAATGGTATATTCGTTGCTTTCTACGGAAGCATCGTTCAAGCTAAGCGTAGCTTTTACCTTGAAGCTAAAGCTTTCGGTTGCATCGGTAAGGGTTACGGACATCGTTGCACCGTTGATAACCACTTCAACACCCGTCACGTCGCCTACAACGTCCCACGCAATGGAAACGTCCGTATATTTGCTAGGCGTTACGGGAAGCGGAATCGTTTTCGCTTCGTTATCACCTACGGTGAAATTCAACGTTTGATCCTTGAAGGAAAGAGCCGCCTTTTCTGCTGCAACCTTATCAGCATCCGTCACTTCAGGAACGACAACTTCTGCTTTGTCACCGATACTCCACCATCTTAAGTTACCGATTGCAAGACGGTCTTTATTGGAAGTGCTCTTCGAAGGGCTGTTATTTACAATTACAATAACAATATTACCTTCAATCGTCGTTTCCAGTTCCCAAATGTATTCAACTGCGGCAGTAGGTTTCGCAGCTACAACGTTTACGCTGGCAAGCACAACGCCTGTAGCATTTTTAATGGAAATAGTGAAATCAACCCCGCTTGTTTCAGAATTAGGATAATTATATTTCAAAGATAATTTAGTAATACCATTGTTGAATATAGGGGAGGTCAATGTACCAACTGCAGTTGTTTTACCATTTAAAACAAGTGAGGTTGCCCCAGAAATAGTAGTGGTATTAATAGCGGAGTTTTCTGCCACCCAGCCATCTGTTGTAGTGCGTGTAGTATAACTTGTATTTGCGTTGCCAAGTGTATCAAAGTCAGCAATATTTTCGTATCCAACGGGGATATCTGCTTTTGCGCCTTGAACGGCAATTTCAAATTCCTTGCTATCCGCAGCTTTACCCAAGGTCAACGTAGCTTTTACAACCACCGTAGCGTTTTCTTCGGGGATAGTAATTACCAAATTGCCATTATCAATGGTCGCAACTTCAGCCCCCGAAACAACTTCCCAAGCGATAGAAACGCTTTCGATAGCAGTAGTCAAAGCAATCGTCTTGGCTTCCGTAACTGTTTCGGTATCCAAAGTCAAGGTTTCTTTTGCATTTGCAACCGCATTCATTTGTTCAGCGGCTTCCGCATCATACGCGCTAAACCAAGCCGCGATATAGGTAGCGGAAGGCGTGTACGCTCTAAAATACGAACTATTCAAAGCCAAGGCTCTAGAAGTGTCAGCGGTGGAGTAAATAGCATTCTTGTCGAGGTTTACGTTCCAAACCGTCTTTTGGGCATTAAGCGAAGTGCTAGATGCGTGACCAACGTATTTAACCGTGCCGCTTTCCGTGTAGCTTAAATAATATTGATTTGCGCCGAGAGCCTTTTCAAAGCTAAATACCATAGGCGCTTCGGTCTTCGATGCGTTGAGTCGAGCATCGCCAATGGCAGTTGCTACATAGCCATTCGCTTCCAAGGTGTAGGGTTGACCGCAAACGGGCAATCTATCATCCGCCGTCAACGTAAAGGCAACCGAATGGCTGCCGATGCTTGCCGTAATAGTAGCTTCGCCGTTTGCCAAAACGGAAACCTTACCATTTTTATCAACGGTAGCCACCGTATCGTCACTGCTCGACCATTTTGCCGCCAAGCCCTCGTTGCCCTGCAAATACAAGGTAAACGAATCGTTAGGTGCATACGAATCGGCGGTGTAAGCCACCGTATCGTTAGCCGAGAATGCCAAACTCAAATCTAAGCTGTCTTTATTCTTTTCAACAATTTTATCAACAATTTTGGTCAACGTTGCGCCCGTTTCGCCAGCCTGCAAAGCAAGGGAAGCGGTTTGCGCAAGCGAACGCTTTTGAGGCGCGATTTGTTCGGTGGTATAAACCGCCGTACTCTTATCGTCACCCGTATAATAATAACCGACAGCCGTCAATTCCTTATCCCAAAGTGCTTCATTGAGGTCTGCGTTATTAGCACCGACAATAACGCCGGTATATTCCCAAAGCGTAGTGTCGTTGCCTTGCACTTTCCAAGTGGTAGCAGGGATATCCAATACGCTAAGCGTTTCAGCCGCTTCAAAATTCAGCGTAGCTTCGCCAAGCTTTTCAGTGGGGATAATCAGCGTCCCGAAGGTTTTATCATCAGATTTAATGTCATTGCTTACCAAAGTGGTAAAGCGGATACCGCCAGGGGAAACTTTACGAACGGAAGCACCTTCATCCATCGTGAAAACGTTGGTAAGGACAGGTGTTTCATTTGCCGAAGCCGTAGCGGTGGAAAGGTTGTTCAAAGCAACCGAAATAGAGGAAAGCGCAATTGCCGCGCAAGCGATACAAAGGAGTTTTTTCATTTTCTTCATAACCGTTCCTCCTTAAGCCCAATCATCGGGCGCGCCACCAAGGTTATCGTTGGTCGAATCTTCTTCCGAACCAAAGACCGAGGTGCGAATAATGTCAAATTCTTGAAACAATAGAATTTCTAATAAGGGCGTAGAATAATTTTTCATAAGTTCTTCTCTTTTTTGATGTGTTTTTTCTCTAGGTATATGCTCTTAAATTCTGTTGCGTAGTTTTTGTTAAAAATATTAACGAAATCTTAAAAATGCACAATATCTCCTCCCTACGAAGAGGGAGGAGATACGCATTTTTAGTTTGTTAGGTAAACCTAATCAACAATTAGATGTTGCTTACCCAAGCAAGGTTCCAAAGTTCCGTACGGTCCTTATTGGAGGTGGATGCGGAAGGGCAGTTGTTGGTGATTTCAATGGTGAAATCGCCAGAGATAGCCGTAGGAAGCACCCATTCATATTCGTAAATGGTCTTTTGGGAAACGCTGCTGTTCTTGAAGTCGGTTTCAACTACCGTACCGTCAGCGCCGGTAACCTTGATGTGCAAGGAAACGCCCTTGGATTCGGAGAATGCGAAGCCATAGTTGAAGGACAACTTCGTGATACCGTTGTTAAGGGTAGGGGAAGTAATCGAACCAATTGCGGACTTTTTACCGTTAAGGCAAACGCCTCTTACGCTCGTATCCGTACCATAGAATGCATTGAAGCCCGTGCTGGTGTTTACGCCAGAAGCTGCACCAGTGTGAACTTGTGCGTTCTTAATCGTCCAACCATCAGCCGTCTTAACGGAAGTTGCGTAGCTGGAGGAAAGAGACAAGCTGTCCAAGTTAACGTAGTTCTTCGTTTCGCCTGCAACGGGAGCTTCAACCGTAACGGTGAATTCTCTCGTCAAAGCAACGTCACCGCAGGTGATGGTTGCCGTAGCCGTGAAGATAAGGTTTTCAGTAACGTTTGCAACCGTAAGTACGCCGTTAGCGATAACAGCTGCGTCGCTGTCTGCGGACCAGGTGATGGTTACGTCAGCATAGGTAGCAGCTACGGGAAGCGTAATTTCTGCAGAACCCATGAACTTCGTATCAATTACCAAATCGTTCTTTTCGATCAACGCTTTTGCGTATGCAGGAGCGGAATCGGAGTTGGATTCGATAACCCAAGCGCTCTTAAGTTGAGCCGTACCGTTGTAGTTACCAACAACGCTCAAAAGTTTAACGGTGTCGCCAACTACGGGCTTGTTGCTCATAGCGTCGTATCTGGTCGCGCCATCAGCGCTGTACAAACCGTAAACCAAAAGGGTGTCGCCGTTTTCGTCAACGATGTAGCAGTTACCATATTGGGTGTTATAAATGTCATAGATGGTACCAACAACATAATATTTGTTGGAGGTGTAAGCATTGGAAGCATAGGTAAGGCCCAATGCGTTTGCAGCAGCAAGGCTCAACGTTTCAATTTCTTTAGCAACAACGAGGTCGATGGTGTCAACTTCGTAGTTAGCGGTAGCAACGATGAAGTTGAAGCTTTCGCCTGCAGCCAACTTAATGGAGTAGGGAAGGCTAAGCATTTCAGCGCCGTATTCATCTTCAACCAAGAGAATAGCGTTGGTTTCGTCTTCAGCAGCGTTGATGGAGTATACGCCATCAGCGGAAGCCGTGAAGGAAGCCGTTCTGCCAGCCCAAGCGTCCGTTACTTCAACTGCGTTGTCGCCAACAACAAGTGCAACGGGAGGTTCAACGTAGGTAGCAACAAGCACTCTCGTAGAAAGCGCTGCGCCATCGCTCGTCGTAAGGGTAAGTTGGGTAGGAATTCTAGGGGAAGCAGCTTCGATGATGTCGCCGTTAGCTACGGGTTGCATACCAAAGTAAACAACGAGGTTTTCAATGGATTCATCCCAAGCAACGGTGTATTTACCAACAACGTAGCCTTCCAAAATAGCCGAACCACCTTCAGCAATTTCAACGTAGCTAGGAATATCTGCGCTGAATTGTACAACGGGGGTTGCGGGAGCTTCAACCTTCGTGATAACGAGGTCGATATAATCTTCCGTCAAGGTCATGATTGCGCTGGTGCAAACAAGGAAGTTTACAACGTCGCCTTCTTCCAACGTCATTTCGTAGGAAAGAGCAATCCATTCGATACCATATTCGTCGATAATGCCAAGGTCAGCATTTTCTTCGCCTTCAGCAGCGCTGATAACGTATGTGCCTGCTTCGGGAGCGGTGAAGGAAATTTCCGTACCTGCGCAGAAGTAGTTGTTAACCGTTACGTAAACAGAGTTTTCACCAACAACAAGCGTTGCGGGAAGTTCGGGAACAACAGAGTTGTTGCTGCTAATGGTGAATACGAAGGAAACTGCGCCCATATCATATTCCATAGCCCAGAAGGAGATAGCTTCGCCTGCTTCAAGTTCGAAGGTGTATTCGCCACCGTTTGCGCTATCGATCATGGTTTCCCATGCACGATCCCATTCGCCCCAGTTTTCATTGAAGATCCAAAGGTCAACCATGATGCTGGATGCGGTCGACAAGGTGTAAGAACCGGTTTCGGGAGCGATGAAGGTGAAGGTGGTAGATTGCCAAGCGTCGATTTCGATCGTCGTTTCAACGTCAGCTTCAACCAATTCGCCTTGGATATCAGCGGAAGGAGCTTCGTACAATGCAATGTTGAATACAACGTTTTCAAGGTCTGCGCCGCTGTTGTTGCGAACAACCACGTATACAATGCCGTCTTCCATCGTTCTGGAAAGAACAACTTGACAATCGCTGTACATCATACCAACGTTTTCGCCTGCGTATACGATAATGTTACCATAATCTTCAGACCAGCTAAGAACGTAGTCGCCTACCATTCTGGTTGCTGCGAAGTAAACGCATTCTTGATCCTTCAAGGAAGCGATCGTAAGGCTTACGGGCATGAAGTTGTCATCCATCGTAACGCTTGCTTCGAAGCTGTTTACGGTAGAGATGCAAGCAACTGCAACGGAAACCGTAATGTCAGCGTCAGCTTGCATGGTGAGTTCGATTTCAGCACCAGCTTTAGCGTTGATGGTGATCGTACCGTCAGCGCTCAAAGAGCTGGGATAATCGTAAGAATCAGATGCATCAGCAGTTGCAAACGTGATACCGCCAGAAATCGTGAAGGTGTAGGTACCAGGGGTTGCAACGGTGTACTTGTAGGTCGAACCATTTGCTGCAACGTCAACAGTGTTGTCGCCGTCGTTAAGCGAAGGATATTCGAATGCAACAAGCGTAATTACAACGTCAGAAGCGGGAGCGCCGTCAAGGGTAGCAATCGTGAAGGTATCCATGTAGGTAGCTTGGAATAGCGTGCCGTTTACGTAAGCTTCGCCATTGATGTATACAACAACGTTAGCGTTGTCGATGGTCATCGTGTAAGGTGCATAGTAGTCGATATCGAAATCAAGCGTGCCTTCGGGACCAGCAACGTAAATCGTGTTAACGCCTTCGGAAAGGGTAACAGTGGGAACGAAGGAGGAGATTTCAAGCGTAACCAAAGCGCCTTCGCCCTTAACAACGAAGTTGAATGCTTCGCCTTCTGCAAGCATTACTTCATAGAGAGATTCGCCGTATTCAGCGCCATCTACGAAGATAACGTTGCTGTAAGAAGAGATTTCTTCAAATCTGTACCAACCAGCTGCGGGAGCAACGAAGGTAGCTGCAACGCCGTCAACGGGAGCGGTAAATTTGTTTTCGCCTTCAACGAGAGCGGAAGGATCAGCTTCAACAAATGCTGCAACGTTTACAACAACGTCAATAGCGGAAGGACCGTTATCATAATCTACGGTGTAACCATTGTAGTATACGTGGAAGTTCTTCGTTTCGCCTGCTGCGAGGTCGAAAATGAATTCGTTGGTGTAATCACCTTCGCTCCAAGTATAGTATCCGCCGTATTCGTCAACGTACGTATAAACACCAACAATCGTGTTGTATGCGCTGTTAACAGTAACAGTGTAGGTGTTGGAAGCTTCAGCCGTGAAGGAGAAAGGAATTTGCGCGCCCGCGTAAAGCGTAGCGTTGTTGTCGCCAAGGCCTACCGTGTAGCTAGGTTGAGCAACAAACGTCCAAGCAAATTCGAAATCAACCCATTCAAGGTCGTTATACAAAGCGTATACGGTGATTTCTTGACCAGCTTCTGTAGCCGTAATGGTGTAAAGCGAACCATAAGCATCAGCTTCGCCTACGATAGCTGCGCTGTACCAATGTACGGATTTAGCGGAGATAAGGTAGTAAGTACCTGCTGCAGGAGCAACAACGGTGATGGGAGCTTGTACGTTAGCTGCCAATTGAGCAGTACCGCTTTCTTCCGTGATCACCAAGTTGTTCAACTTATAGAAGTAGTAGTTGAATTCAACCGTTTCGCCTGCACTGTAAGCGTAGTAGTTGGTAGAAAGAGTAACTTCACCAGCTTCCGTAGCCGTGAAGGTGTAGCTGGTGGAACATTCATTCCAGGAATCCGTTGCACCTGCAGGGCCGAACTTAACGTCGGTGTTAGCATAGATAGCATAGGTGCCTGCTTCGGGAACGTTAACGGTAACGGTGCCCCAAACGTCCGACCAATCGGATTCAGACGTCAAGGAAGCGGAGCCATTGCCGATAAGTTCTTCATAGTAAGCAACTTCATCTTCAACGTAGGACGTGCTTTCAACGATCCAAGCGTTCTTAAGTTGGGGAACGTTGTAGTAGGAAACGATACCATAAAGTTTTACGGTGTCGCCAACTTGAGGAGCTTGAGCCATATCGCCGTATCTCGTCGAACCATCAGCGCTGTACGTGCCGTAAACGTAGATAGAATCGCCATTTGCGTCAACGATCGTCATGTTGCCATAATAATCTTGTGCAATGCTTTCAATCGTACCGCTTACGTAGTACTTGAATTCGCTGTCAGCTTTCAAAGCTTCACCGAGAGCAACTGCTTCAGCAATCGTAAGTTCGGAGTCAGCTTCAGGAATTACGAGTTCTACGTCAGGGCTAACGTTTTCAAATGCAGTGATCCAAGCATTCTTCAATTGAGCCGTACCGTTGTATTGACCAACGATACCGTATACGGTTACGATGTCGCCTTCGTTGGGTTTAACTTCCAACGCGTCGTATCTCGTGGAACCGTCTGCGCTGTAAGAACCATATACGAGGATCGAGTTGCCATCAGCGTCTTCAATCGTGAAGTTACCATAGGTAGCGTTCTTCACTTCAGTGATGGTACCGGTTACGTAATACTTACCTTCCGTGTAAGTATCGTGTTCCATAGCCGAACCGATTGCCGTTGCGTCTGCGATCGAAATTTCGGTATCGAAAGCAGGAGCTTCGTCTAGGTCACCTTCATCAGACGAGGATTCGTCTTCGTCAGGCGTAGATTCGTCTTCGTCAGGCGTAGATTCGTCTTCGTCGGGCGTAGATTCGTCTTCGTCAGGCGTGGATTCGTCTTCGTCGGGCGTAGATTCGTCTTCGTCAGGCGTAGATTCTTCGCCTACAGAGCTTTCTACTTCGGAAGAAGCAGAGTTGCCACCCAAGATAGCGCTGAAATCGCAACCCGTAGCAACTGCCATCGAAGCAGAAGCCAAAAGGGCGGTACAAAGAAGCGCTAACTTTTTAAATTTTGCCATTTGTGTTACCTCCAAATATAATTTTTTTCTGTTTAATGTTTATTTATCAATCCATGCAAGCCCCTCGAAAGGGGAGCCTGCATAGACCGAGAAATCAAGTAAAAATTTAAAAATGCATTTAACGCACGCGCGTTACTATATTATATAATGCTAATAACTACGTCGTAAACGGATTCTTCTGCGCTGCTTGCCGTTTCAGGAAGTTCAACGTAGATAATGATAGAAAGCGTTTCACCCAAAACTTCGTCGCCGTTGTCGAAGGTTACTTCTTTTGCCGTTTCGTCAGCAACGTACGAATCGAGCATAACGTACGCGTCGCCAGTAGCGGAAATGGTGTAAGTAACGCCTTCCGTAACCGTCAAATAATAGAACGCATAATATCTCGTCGTGGATTCAGCATAGATCTTGTTAACCGAAAGGGTAATGTTGCCTTCTGCATCCGCTTCGGGAAGGAGAACGGTTGTATCGTTGAACGTACCGTCGTTGCCGCTGGAATTTTCAACGGTAAGCACTACGTTTTCAATCGCTGCGCCGCCAACGCCGTTCACTGTGAAGGTTACGCCGTTAGAGGTACCTTCAAGATATACTCTGAAAGGTGCAGTATAAACAGCGCTGCCGATGGTCAATTGAACGTTTTCGGTGTTGCAGGAAAGTACGTATACGTTGTTTTCACCTGCGCCGATACCATCGGGAGCAAAGTTACAATAGGTATAACCATATCTTTCGATGCTTACGGTGTTGTCACCCGTGGAAAGTTCCCAAGGATATTCCTGCGTACCAGGCGTAAGGAATGCGTAATAATAGCAACCCGCAAGCCACATATTTTCAGTGGGAGCCGTTTCGTCCCAAACGATGGGCTTCACGTTCTTTGCTGCAAAGAGGTTAAGGAACTTGAACAATTCTTTGTTTACGGGATACAAACCGTCAACGTTTGCAAAATCTTGATAGGAGTTACCAGGAGTACCACCTTGTTCAGCATCGTTCATAATCATGGGTTGATAATCTTTAACAAGATAATCGCCCGTGTAATAATAGCCGTCGCCTACGCTCAAGTTACCCCAAAGATCATATACGATTTGGGTAAGCGCTTTATCCGAAAGCAAACGGGGAGCAACCTTATTGATTGCCGCGTAAATGAAGGGATTGGAGCCGTCAGCCGTACGCATACGATAGAAGCCCGCTGCTTCGTCATAATAATATTCGGAAGTGTAGGGAACTTCGGTAGGAACAGCGTTTTCGGGAGCGGTCAAACCGCCAGCAATGCCGTTGATTTCCGTTGCGTATACGTTTTCGTGTACGTAACCGCGGATCCAAGCAGGTTCGTGAATGTACGTGAAACGAATTTTGAGGTTAGCGTTAGCGCCTTCTACAAAGTAGGTAGCTCTCCATTCGCCGTTGTAATATATTTCACCGCAGTTTACAACCGAGTACAAGTTACCGTCATCCAACGTGGTTGCATATTTACCAAGGTAGTTACCGTTAGGGTCAACGGGGATGTATGCGGAAGAAGCGTCGTGTCTAGAAATTTTCGCGCCCGTAGGGTTGCCGCCGATGGTATACAAAGCGTATTGACCTGCGCTGGAAACGCTAAAGGACAACCAAACACCCGACGTACCTCTACCCGTTTGAATTTGATAATAACCTTCGGTTAATTCATAACGGTCATATTCCGTACCAGCACCTTGAACGCCAGACGAAGCTTCACGAGGGTTGATGTAAACAATGTTTGCATCATCTTCAGGGAAGATGGGGCCAAGTCCGCATTGACAGAAACCGTTAGCGTATGCAAAGTTATGATCTCTTGCCGCAATCGTTTCGGTGTCTACGTGATCAGGATTGGTTTGACAAACACGTTGCGCGATACCGTCTTCCAAACAGCCGGGTTCAAGGATTACTTCCCAAGGGCCCCAATTGCCGCAAGTACAAACTTCCGTGCCGTCGTTGTCATCGTCGTCAGACGTGCTTTCGTCAGAATCGCTGTCATCGGACGTGCTTTCGTCGGAATCGCTTTCATCGGAATCGCTTTCATCGCTGTTGTCACCATCATCTTCGGGATCACTTTCGTCATCGTCGGGGATGCTCGTTTCAATAGAAGTGCTTTCCGTTTCAGAGCTGCCACTTTCGCTATTGCCAGTGTCGCATGCAGTAAATACTGCAATCGACGCCGTGGTCAAGAGGGAAAGGCAAAGCAGCGCAAGCTTTTTAAAATGTGCCATAATAGCCTCCATAAATATTTTTTACAGTTATGCTAAATCACCTAATTTTAGGGGACGTAGCGAGTTAAATATTTTGCTCGCTTTGCGCAAAAACGCGTTCTGCGCAAAGGAGAAAAGATTACGTTAGATAGAAATTGTCTTTTCGTAATAGCAAAGCATCAACCAAGCGTTAAACGTACCGTCAACTTTAGACGAGGTGGTAAGCGTCATAAGGAAATCATAAATTTCTTGGTCAACTGCCATGAAATACGATTGATACATGTTGGAACTGAAGCAAAGATCAAGGACGTATTCGGTATAATCCACGCCGTTGATATAGAGGAAACGCTTTTCTACCTCATAACGATATGCGTCATAAGCGATATCGTAAAGAGAGGAGGAGAGAAGAGCGGTCGTACGCTTCAAATCAAGGTAAATAATAGAGCCCAAATTACCAAATTCGTCTACGTAATGATAATAGCCGTCTTCTTCGCTATAAGCGAAATTGATTGCACTGGGGATAAACAATTCGCCCGTTACTTCGTTGAAGCTGTAAGGACCAACCGCCGCATTTTCCATATAGGTATACGAGTTACCAATGTTTTCAATGATAACGTCGTAGGTTGCTACGGTATCCAAGAAGGTGGTGCAAAGCAAATAATAGGTTTGACCAGCTTCAAGAGCATAATGGAAGCTGAAATGCCCGTTTATTGCACCCGACGCGTCAACTTCCGCGTATACGAGGTCGGTATAATACCCGAGGAAAATTTCATTGCCGAATTCATCAAGCTGCATCAACCAACATTCAGGGTCGGTAGCCGTTTCATAAGGCAAGCCCGTCGAAGGATCGATACATTCCGTCGAAGAGAAATGATAAACACCCGACGTAGTGGGAATGAATTTATACTTAAAGCCTCTAGGGTTCATTGCGAAGGGTACGTTTACGGTGTTTCTACCTTCGAAAATTTCTTCCGCCGCATTGAAGGTAATGGTTTTCATTGGATCTTCAAAAGGCTCGGTTGCGCCGTAATGCGAATAATAGGAGCAAAGCTCTAACCATTCGTTTTCGTGGTATTCACCCTTCCAAACTCTATAATCTTTTACGTTTTTAACAACGATATCGAGAAGGAATCTCAATTCTTCCGTTACGGGCGTATAGCCGTAATGGGTAAGGTTGTTGTTCGCTTCCCAAGCATACGATTCAATCGCCGACTTATAATTGATACCGTCTTGAATTACGTAATCGTTATAAGCAAGAAGCCATACGCTTACGTCGTTCCAAGCGGATACGTTCATGATGTTAGCAAAGAGGATAGGACCGTCTTTCGTGCCAACGTGATAATATCCGTCATCTTCGTTCAATACAGGCGTTACGTAATATTTAAACTGCGTAGCCGAACCTTCAGGGTTAAGCACTTCGCCGCCTTGACGATAAACGTAGTCCATTTCCATATCTGCCAATTCGCTCATATCAGCGAAACGCAAATTCTTCAATTGTACGCCGTCGCTAGAGCCGCCTTCGCTATCTCTCATGTATATAAAGGCGATAGAGTGCTGCCCTGCCATGTGTTCTTCAAACACGTAAGCGTAGCAGGTTTGCCAGCCTTGAGAATACCCGGAAAGCTGTTGCGCGATAACGCCGTCGATAACAACGTAGAGGATATCGGCTTTTGCTTCGGTGTTTAATTTATAATCGAAGCAAAGTACGTCGCCTGCCTTCGTGGTGAACGTACCGAAAAGCTGTGCATAGGAGCTTGCGTGAGGCGCGTTGCTCGAATGCAAGAATTTCATGCCGTACTCGTCGTTCGTAATCGTCCAAGGCCAAGAATATTCCAATTCTTCCGCGGACATAGTATCCGTATCCCAAGCGAATTGGAAATTGGTATCGGGCGAGAATACGTTTTTAACGTCTGCAAGACTCGGCGCGGGTACGTTAGGCTTAATGCGGTCATCTTCTCCGCCGTCTACTCCAGGCGAAGAGCCGTCGTAAGTGGAGAGGATCGTAGGCTGATAATCGTCACCCACGAAGAAATCGTACAAGCCCGTGAAATCGTTTACGTTTACCATGTTACCGGTATGCATGTACGCAACTACGCCATATCTGTCAATGATAATGGAGACAGGGATAGAGGACGTGTTGAATTTCGAAGAAAGCTGTCCTTGGTCGTGTGCCATATCAAAGGAAATACCATTGCTCGATTTAAACGTACTAACTGCATTCTTTGCGTCCGTCGTGGAAACGGCGAGGATAGCAATGTCTTCTTTATACAATTCGTAGGAAGAGGTCATCGCGGGGAATTCCGCCAGACAAGGACCGCACCAAGTTGCCCAGAAGTTGAGCAAAACCATATCCTTTTCCGCTAAAACTTGGGAAAGGGTAAAGGTTTTGTTATCCGAGGTTTGAACGGTGAAATCGTACATAACGTCGCCGAGCGAATACATTTTATCCATCGGAACGCCGCCTTCAGGTGCAGGCAATACGCCAGTGGGCTGAATAAGTACGATCAATTCTTGTCCTTTTTGTGCAACGGTAGTGGTATCTTCAATGTACGCGTATCCTTGAGGAATATCCGCCTTTACAGTGTAAGTACCAAGCGCAATTTCGTCCTCGGTGAACGTTACGTCACCCGAACGATTGGTCTTTTTAGAGGCAATTTCCGTTTCGCCGTCGTAAAAACGAACGGTCATATTGGAAAATTTTGCGCCCGTTGCGTTTTGAACGCTAACTTTGTAAGCGTAATCGGTGACGACGGGTTCTTCCTCTTCAACCGATTCTTCGGAAGAGGAGCTTTCGCTCGATACCTCGTCTTCGTCGGGTTCGGAAGAGTCCACAGTGCTTTCGCTGGTAATTTCCGATGCGGAGCTTTCGTCCGAGGAAATCGTGCCGGGATCGGCCAAATTACAAGCGGAAAGCGTACTTGCGCCTAAGCACACGAGTAACGCCGTGCAAAGCAAAGCTGCTTTTTTAAATAATTTCATTGAATTACTCCAAATGTTAGATTTTGATAGGGGATAGGTTTACGCTGCTTTAACAACAACCGTAACTTCGCTGAAGGTTGCAGGGGTAACGATTTCGTCAATGGAGTAACCGTCTGCATCGTAAAGGTGAACGACGTAAGCGCCTTCCACGAAATCGGTAATCGTTTGGTTAGGAACGGAGGAAGCGATGCCGTTGCCATAATAGCAAATACCGTCAGCGTTGGTAGCTACGGGCATATAGCACATCGTGTTATCCGCGGTGCAAAGCTGAATGCCAATGTTTGCAACGGGGTTGCCTGCTTCGTCAACAACGATAAATTTATAGCAATCGGTGGGTTCAGCTTCTTCGCTGTTTTCTTCGGATTCGGAAGCGGGAACGGAGCTTTCAACAGATGCGGAGCTTTCCGATTCAGAAGAAGCGGTGTTGTTGCAAGCAGCGAAAGCGCTCATACCCAAGCTGAGCATCAAAGCCGTACAAAAGATAGCCAATTTTTTAAGTTTTTTCATAGTTCCTCCTCAAGGCAAACTTTCCATCAAGCCCGCCTTTTAAATATATAATGTAATAATTTTTTACCAAAAATGTGGAAAAGTAAATTTTCTTCCATAATATAGTTACAGCTATTTTATCACATCTTTTTGCAAAAATCAACTGTTTTGTTTGTGAAACGAATTATATTTTTCATTTTTATATGTTTTTTTATAAAAAAAGACAAAAAAATAGGGACCGCAAAGCGCGATCCCGTGGATAACTTAATTTTATAAAATTAAAGCAAACTTGCCGCATCCTTATCGCAAATAACGGTTACGAAGGGATGAAGCTGCAAAACGGAAGCAGGAAGATCGGGGGTGATAGGGCCCTTTACCATACCGTAAACAGCCGCCGCTTTATTCTTACCCGAAACGACCATCAAAATGGATTTTGCCTGCATAATATTTTTGATACCCATCGAAAGTGCTTGACGGGGAACTTCGTCAATAGAAGCGAACAAGCGAGAATTGTCTTTAATGGTGTTTTCGGTAAGATCAACAAGGTGGGTTACCGAATCAAAGGGAGTGCCAGGTTCGTTGAAACCGATGTGACCGTTGGAACCCAAACCCAACACTTGTACGTCTTGTTTGTATTCTTCCAACAAAGCGTTGTATCTATCGCATTCGGTTTGCGTGTCCTTTGCGCTGCCGCAGGGAAGGTTGGTGTTCTTCTGATCGATATCAATGTTATCGAAAAGGTTGGTACGCATAAAATATGCGTAGCTTTGGTCGTGATCGGCGGTCAAACCAACGTATTCGTCAAGATTGACGGTGGAAACGTTTTGGTAGGACGTACCGTTTTCACGGCAATCTTTCGCCATATTTTGATACATGCCGATAGGGCTGGAACCCGTTGCAAGCCCAAGCACTGCATTGGGGTTGTTTTTAACCAGCTCGATCATAATTTCGGCAGCTTTTTTGCTCATTTCATCATAATTTTCGGTAACGATAACTTTCATGCTAAACCTCGTTCGTATTTTTTAGGGACGAAAAGCCTTCGCCTCATATTCATAACGTAATTTATTATACCCAACGCCGAGGAAAAGGTCAAGCGTTTGGCAGATTTTTTTATAAAAAATCGTAAAAAATATATTTTGTAACCCTGCGTAAGGGTACAAGCGTACAATTAAAATATACAATTTCGGCGCAAACGAAAAAAAGGGAAAAATTTTGCAAATATTTTTATTTTTTCGCCTAAAAAGCTTTGACAAGGCAAAAAAAATGTGGTATAGTAGTATGGCTTTTGAATAAAGTGAATTGCATTGAGCTGTGCAGAAGTACCCAAGTGGCTCAAGGGGCTCCCCTGCTAAGGGAGTAGCATCTTTACCGGTGGCACGAGTTCAAATCTCGTCTTCTGCGCCAAAAAACGACAGGTTTCGACCTGTCGTTTTTTTTTGCTCGTAGAGTTTTTGCGGATTGCAGGACGGATTTTTTTGCTCTTGATTGCGTTGAAAAAATCGACAAGAAAAAAATTTAAATTTTGTTGTGTTTATTATAAAAAAATACAAAATGGAGGGGGCAGGTACGCGTTGAATATAAAAAACGCCGAAAAAAATTTGCAATAAATTTGCAATAAAAAAGTTGAAAATATACGCGTCAATCCTTGCATTTTTTATGAAATTATGGTACAATAAATTAAGTAAGAGAAAAAGGGAGTGAATTTCACTAGAAATTCGCTTGAAAGACGATTTTTTGGAGAGGTAAACATTTATGAACGTTTGG
>JAZOVQ010000106.1:0-8778 GCA_045658805.1 Candidatus Scatosoma sp. | reverse complement strand
AAAAACAATCCCTTTCGTCGTTGCATCCGCAAGCATAACCAACAAGCCGTATTCTTCCTCGCTTTCCACGATAACCTTAGGGATTTCAACCGTTTCCCCAACGTTGCCAACAAGGTTGGTTACGTCAGATGCAAACGTAATGGTAGGCGCAACTTTTTCTACCTCCGACGAAGAACTATCTTCGCTGTCTTCGCTGTCTTCGCTATCTCCCGCCGACGAACTTTCTTCCTCTGTAACCGACGAGGAACTATCTTCACTGCCCACCATCGAGGAGCTATCTTCTACGTCCGTAGATACGCTTTCCGTGCTGGAATCCATACTGCTGGTTTCTTCTTGGGAGCTACCGAGCTTATCAAAGCACGCAGTCATCCCCGATACAGCCGTAACGCACAACGTAGCCAGTAGTAGCATTAGGGGTTTCCGTTTGTTTTTCATCATAAATTATTCTCCTTATATATATTTTCGCGAACCCTGTCCGCATTGATGACTTAATTGAGTGTAAATCTAGGCATTTTAAGCGTTCTCATCTTCCATACTTCGGTGAAATGAGGAACGTTGCCAACCTGCAATCTGGTACGGTCAATATCATTTCTATCGTTATCCGCAAATACGATAGCGATACCAAGTTCTCCGCCGTTTTCAAGGTTTTCTTTTAACGAAGGCATCGTTTCAAAAGGCATAAATACTTCGCCTGCATATCCCGTATCCGTCAATACAACCTTATATTGCCATTCTGTTTCAATTTTTGCCGCCAACGTAGAATTGGTTCTATGGTCGCCTACAGCGATTTGCCAATTCGATCCAGGCGCCATCGCAAATTGCGCAACGTTGCCCTTTTCTTTGTAAACGTGCATATCCGTCGAGGGCATTTCAAAATAGTCACTCATGAAGATTTCCACGCAGTCGCCCGTCCAGAAATCCCACTTCGTCTTCACGTCCATCTTGTTATCTCTTACGCTAAATGCAAGGTAGATACCCTTGTCCGAAATGGCAATTTTTGCAAGCTCTACACCGAATACGTCCGCATAATCTTTCGGTGCAATTTCCGCGCCCGTTGCAACGGAGTGCCCGATCAAATCAATTTGGTTGCCCATCGTAGCCCATTCTTCCACGTTTCCGTCGATAACAATCGATTCGTCGTTGATTTTATCAATGCCGTATCTTACAACTTCGCCTTCCAAGGACAAGAAATCCATCTTGAAGTTGTCGTCCGTAACGTTTATATCACCCTTAAGCGTGCTACCGTCAAGTGTGATACCGCTAAACCCTTCTTTTGCAAGGGTGCTGTAATTATAGTTACCCGACACGGTAACGTCTGCACTGTTTTTGAAGTACACGGCGGCGAACATCAATTCGTTATCCGTACCCATGGCCGCATTGTAGAACAAGTTATTCTTGATAGAAGAATTGGAAACAGCTTTATACGAAACAGCCGTCGAACCAGTCTTTGCAATATAATTATTTTCTAATACAACTTCTTGTATTGCACCCGCACTGCCAACGTCACCGCTGCCAAGATAAGCAAACGCCGAAATGTCGCCATCGGGAATTTGACCAACAACGTTACAGTTATTGATGAACTTATTATCCTTAATCGTTACGTTGTAAGGTACGGTTGCTTCATAACCGCCAAACAATGCGGTGGAAACCTGGATAGACCCTGCGCAAACACGGGTAAACGTGTTGTTCTTCAACACCGCTTTTCTGGTTTGAACAAGGATACCGCGGTTTCTCTTATTCGCAATGTAGTTATTGCTGAATTCAAGATCGCACGAATGGGTAATATTCGTCGCTACACAGTCCGTGTAATCATTATTCGGCAAACGCTTTTCGGTTTCGATTACGTATGTATCTTCATTGCCCGTGCAACCTGCAACTTTTACGGTCGTAACAAGCGAGAAGTCCGACTTTCTATAAATTGCGATTTCATCGCCGACTTCGGGCATCGTATTCGCTTCTGCTATTCTCGTAATCGTAATTTTTTTGTCGAAATAATTGAACGTAGGGTTTAAATTGTAGTAGTAGCCAGATTTTACGTTCGCCGCGTCATCGTGCGTACCGATAAATTCGCAGTTCGTAATCTTCACATCGCCCGTACAAGCACGCGCATGAAGCCCGTCTGCAGTAGAAGTCATCAAACGGCCGCGCGTAGGCTTAAACGCAACGCGGTTAAAGTATGCATTTTTACTGGTAATATCAATACCCATACCAGGGCAGGTATCGATTTGCACGTTTTCCATGTAGAAGTTTTCCCCTTCTCTAATGGTAAAACCGTTGTATGCATACATGGTAAATGCGAATGCGATTTTATTGCCTTTTACGGGTAATTTTTCTTTAAGCGTTTGTTTAAAACCATTTGCAAACGTAAAGGTTACCAAATGCTGTCCGTTCTTTTCCGTGAAATCCCACGAAGAAACGAAACCGTCGCTGCCAATGAGCATCATACCGTTATCACGGGGCGCACCCGTCAATACGTCAAATTCGATAAGGGATTGCAACTTGTTGATTAAGGTCTTATTCTTTTTAAACGCCGCAATCGTTTGGTCGTATTCGCCGTCCAACGAAACCGTTACCGTCATATTCTCCGAACTACGCTCAACAACCGTACCCGTCAAAGCCGGCGTAACAGGATAATCGATTTCAATATCATTGATATATACGTTTTTGCAACGGGTAAAGCCGAACGCGCCTTTCCAAGCGCTACCCACAACAAAATTCAATACGGTATCTTCCCCGCCCTCTAAATAAAGCCCGTCGAAATCGTAGAAGTTTACCGTTTGGTAGGTATCCAAGGAGGTAGATTCGTCCACGTTCAAATATACGGGACGGTTAGGGAATTTGATTTTTACCGCTTGCCCATCGTTCTTTTCCTTTGCAAGGCCGATTAAACGATTGAGTTCAACCACGTCGCTTTCTGCGTCTTCATTGAAGGTAAAGACGCAACCTTCCGCAAATTCGCTGTCATCCTTTTTACCATATAGTTCTTTAATTTCACTTTGAATGATACCTACTCTTCCCGGATTAGAAAGACCAAACTCTGTCGAGGTAAGGGTTTCGTCGGCGTATCTACTCTTTTCCATTTTGCCCACAAAATCATCAATACCCACGGCAGGTTCTACCTCTTCCGTGTCGGGACTATTGCTACTGCTTTGTGTCGTATCACTCGCTTGAGGTAAGCTATTGGACGAACTCTCCTGCGGGTCGGTACATGCCGTTATGTTTACCATAAGCGCACACACAAGTGCCAAACATACGCCTCTTATCAGTTTTTTCATACCTTCCTCCTTATTTTCCGTTATAAAATTTATTGTTTTCTTGAATAACCGCGTTGTCCGCATCGGCAATCAAAACGTAACCATTTGACGAAGGCGAAGGTACTCCCCCTTCCGATAAGAAGTAGTTATTTTTCACCACAACGTCTTGAGTATGCGAGAAGGACATCGCCATTGTTTGATACGTACCCAGTGCGCTGATATTGTAAGGATTAAGGATAAGGTTGGAAGAAATTTCACAACTGCCTGCGCCCTTAAACCACAAAATCCTTGCCGTTGGGTTCACGAATGCGTTATTCTCAAGCTTAATTCCCTTGATATTCCCAACCGCGGTCGCGCCCGAGCTACCGTAGGTTAACAAAGTAATATCGGGGGTGCTGCCTTCACCGTTGTTGATGAATTTGTTGTTTTTAATCGTAATATCTCTGGGCAAAATCGCTTCACCAAAAATATCTCTCGTTGCAGGCAACAATACGGAACCGTGCAAAATATTTTCAAACGAACAATTTTCAATGGTAGACCTTCTAAATTGACAAAGAACACCTCTATTTCTCTTATTTCTAAAGATACAGTTCTTTACCAAAACCTTCGTTGCCTTCGTGTCGTTACCGACAAGCATACCCGTCATATCGGGCAATCTTTCCTTGACAACGATTTTCCAGGTCAACGTACCCGTTTTCACCGCTTCTTTTACAGTTGCAGTGGCTTTATAGGACAAATCGCTAGGGTTGTAAAATTCTAAAACGTCCCCCTCTTCAATCAAGTAATTGTTGTTGGAATTTTCAATAGACAAATTCAACGTTTTATCAAATACCGAATGGCTGGATACCGTTTTATAAAAGGTACAAATATTGATTGCGTCATCGTGCGTATTTTCTACGATAGAACCCGTGATCTGCAAATCGCCCCAACCGCCTTTACAATGGAACCCGTCTGCGGTAGCCGTCATCAAACGCTTGCTTCCTTCGCGCAATACGATATTTACACGGTTGAGGTAAACGTTTTTGTTTCTTTCCATGATACACGCCATACCTGCGGCACTATGTAAGTTGATGCCGTCCATACGCACTTCTTCGCTATCGGTAACGTGGATGGCTTGATATTCGTACATGGTAAACGCCAAAGAAACTTTTTTACCATTATGCGGTTGATTTTTTAAATTTTTTCTAAAAGTGATACTAATTTCATGGTTCGCCGCGTCCACCTCTACGTTTTGGATATTTCTAATACCGTCGCCCGTAGAATTATACAAAAGGTTCCCGTTCGGGTCGGGACGAATCACGCCGTTTTCCTCGATATATTCCATATAACTGCCGTACGCGTAATCTTTGTTATATCCAGAATACGTCAAGTCAAACTCGTCGTAAACCTTTATCTTTACGCTATTGCTCGTGGAAGAAATGATTTCGCCGCTTATGTTGGAGCAAGGGTCGTAATCTATCGTGAAATCATTGATTTGCACGTTTTTAGAGTTGCTAAAATGGAACGCCGTTTCCCAAGAGGTAACCAACCATTCGGCATTGTTACCGTCGACAACCAAATCTTCCACGCCTTCAAACGTAATCTTCGAAGAGAATTTATAGACGCCCTTTGCAAATCGAATAAGTTTCTTGCCTTCCGTTTGTTTTACTTCTCTAACAAGCGCACTCATTGCGGCAAAATTGTCCGCATTATTGACGCTTAAACCGTAATCTTCCACCAAGAAAATTTTCGAAAACTCACTATCATTAGGTACGGGGTATAACTGCTTCGTCAAGGCAGCCCTATCCACGCCCACCTCGGACACGTTAGAAAGCCCAACAAACTCGTCGGTGGTAACGTTTTCCTTAAAACTGCTTTGCCCAACCCTATTAAATAATTGTTGCGCCGATATTTTTTCCATCACTATCTCCTCTTCTTCCTCTTCACCGCTATCGCTTGAAGAATCACTGCTGTCTATCGAAGAATCACCTTCACTGCTATCCATCGAAGAGCTGCTGTCGCTATTATCCGTAGAGGATATGTCCTCGCTGTCCTCTGTGGTAGGCGGTAAACTACCGCTATCGCTCGTTACAGATTGCGTTTGCTCGCTATCGCTTGTCGTTGAAGGCAGGGGATTGCAAGAAGCAAGCGTACAAATCGAAAGCACCACACTTATGATTAAGGGAAATATTCTCTTTCCTTTCATAGTTTCGCCCCTATTATTATTTATTCGCCGCTTTATAACGCGCCAATGCGCTGTTGTAGATATTCAACATTTCTTCACTACGATACCCTTTCAACGTTTCTAAATATTTGCCCCAATCCGCATCGGACTCTACGTCATAATTCTTTTCCGTACCGATGATGAAATATCTTTCCGCGCTCGTAACAAAGTTATTCAAAGTAGATTCGTAAATCGCAATCGTATTGTATTCGTCAAACGTCATTTTCACTTCTTGAGGAATAGGCGTTTTCAAATAAGGGGTGTACGTTTCACTCATCTTATTCAACGTTCTAATCGTTTCGTCGTTCATCTTACCAACGAAATCGTAATTCCAATACAATGCATTTGCCGTACCTACGTTGGGGGTAAGGGTCGCGCGGTAATCTTCCTGCGTTTTGCCCGATTCGTACCAACCGTCGGGGACGTGAAACGTCCAAGAGGTGTGTTCTTCGTCATCCCACGTCCAATGTACGTTTTCTTCGCCGTACGCAATAAGTTGGCAACCTACGTCCGAATACATCAAATCGAGCAATCTTGCAATTTCTCTTACGTAAGGGGTGCTGGTGGGAATAACTGCGCCGATTGGCATAAAGCTACCAAACCCTAAATGTACGGGTATTCCCGAATAATAATCCGACGTCAAAGGAGATAATACTTCATATTCCTTTTCATGTGCCTTTCCTACAACCAAATAAGGTGCTGCGGACTGGAACATGCCCAATCTGCTCCCCTTTTCCACCAAAGAGCTATCCGTGGACGAGAAGCAGTTATCCAACAATTTTTCTGCATAGAGCTGTTTCATCTTACGAAGATATTCTCTATATTGTTCGGTGGAAGGAACGTAAACAAATTCGCTTTCCTCCGCAGTTATATCTCCTAAAACGTTGATTTCGTAACTGTCGGAAACGTATCCGCACGTTTGCAAAACGAAGTTTCTCAAGAATTTTAACCCTACGGAAGAAACGGGGATTTCGTTGTTATTATTGCCATCTCTATCCACGTCGTAATTTTTAAACGCGCGAAGCACGTCTACCAACTGTTCGTACGTTTTTATTTCGTCAGAATTAGGAAGTTCGCTACCCGTTTCGGCATAATACGTATTATAATTGTCAATCCAACTTTGGTTGATATACATTTTATACGTCAAATCACGAGGAACGGTATTTACCGTCAACGTGCTATACATATACCCATCGTCCAAAGTAGCAATTTCTTTTGCGTTTGTTGCTTCCGTTTGACCGACCCCTTTTTCAACGCCGAAGTTGTTATCCAAAAGCTGTTTATAATTCGGCATATAGTTATCGATGAGATTTCCTGCTTCAACCCCTGTCATAGTAACGAACGACGGGTCATTAAAAGGAACAATTACCTTCATTTTTGAATACATCACCTGCTCTTGCACGGAATTGTTAAACAAGAACAAATCAGGTCTTGTTTTTTCATCTGACCACGCCATATTTCTTAAATTTTCATACGCGGAAACATTTGCTTCCGTAAACGTAATATCAATATTCGTCAAACGTTCAATCGTTTTAAACATAGCCAACGTATCATATTCTGGATTGATATTAGAAACTGGAACGAAAATATTGATGGATATAGGGTCTTTTACAATTTGCCAAGGATTTTCCGCTGTGCCGTTGGGAAGGAAATTGTCGGCTTTGTACGAGCTGTTATTTTTGCAAGACGACATAAAGCACGTCCCACCAATCAACGTTAACGCCATCAAACAACTCAAAAATCTCTTCTTCATAATTTCAATTTCTCCTTATTTTCTCTAAATTTACGATAATGTGAAATCGCTTATCATCTCAATTTTGCCTTTTTAACCTTTCAAACCGCCAATCATCATACCCTTTTCCAAGAATTTTTGGAAAAACGGATATATAATCAACAACGGCGCACTGGAAACGACAATGGTAACGTATTTCAACGTTTTGTTCATAAGTGCTTGTTCCGCCGCCCCGATAGACGTACCCGCGTTGCCTGCATTCGCCTCGTTGGATACAAGGATTTTGTCCAGTACCCTTTGCAAGGGGAACAAATCCTTTCTCGTTAAATACAGCAAGGAATTGTAATAGGAATTCCAATATCCTACCAACGCGTATAAAACCATAACTGCAAGAATAGGACGGCTTAATGGCATTACAATTTTAAAAAACAACGCAAAGGTTGAACATCCATCTAACATAGCTGCCTCTTGGAACTCCCAAGGGATACTGCTTTGAATATAGGTTCTAATAACAATTATGTTATAAACACCAACGCAGCCAGGAATAATCATCGCCCACATCGTGTTTATCATTTGTAAATTTTTTACAACCAAATACGTGGGAATCATACCCCCTGATATAAACATTGTAATGATAAAATATAAATTTAAAGGTTTTTTAAATCTATAATCCCTTCTGGAAAGCGGATATGCGGCCGTAAATTGCAACGTTACTTGTAGCACAACACCTATCGCAGTATATAACAATGTATTTAAATAACCGCGCATAATGTCTTGATCGGCAAAAATCCGTTTATATCCCACCAACGTAAATTCCTTAGGGATAAGCCCCACCTTCCCCGCATTTACCATCTCCGAAGATGAAAAGGAGTTTGCCAAAACATATAAAAGCGGTAACAGGGTTATAAAAGCAAATAACACCATACCAGTATTTAGTACTGTATTAAAAAGTCTTTCTCTCGATTTATTTTCTACCATAATAACACCTTACCATAAAGACGATTCGCTGAATTTACGTGCTAAAAAGTTTGCACCGAAAAGAAGAATAATATTGATTATAGAATTGAACAAGCCGATTGCCGTCGCGTAGGAATATTGTGGAATTTTTGAAAACAACGAAACTTCATAAGAATAAGTGGAAATAATTTGCGATACTTCCAAATTCCCTGCAGTTCTCATCAAATACGCCTTGTCGAACCCAACCGACAAAATGCTTCCGACGCTCATAATCAACAAAACGATCGCCATAGGCACAATAGAAGGTAAATTGATATGCCAAATTCGTTTCATCCTACTTGCACCGTCAATAACAGCCGCCTCGTGTAAGCAAGGATCTACGTTCGCCAACGTACCTATATAAATAATGGACGACCAGCCCAATCCTTGCCATAAACCGCTTATTATGTAAATAGGCAAAAAGGCAGACGCCGAGCTCATCAAATCCACGCTTTCACCCTTTATATTTGATACAATTTTTGAAAGGATACCGCTGTCTACGTCACAAAATGCAAACAACATACCCACCACAACAACCGTTGAAATGAAATACGGCGCATAAGAAATCGTTTTAACCGTATTTTTAAAAGCCG
>JAZOVQ010000105.1:0-12858 GCA_045658805.1 Candidatus Scatosoma sp. | reverse complement strand
ATGAATAGGAGGTAGTTCCTTTGGCGAAAAAAGATAAGAATCAAGAATCAAATAAACATAACGAAGATAGAAAAAAGGAGTCGTTGCTTGTCACTAAAGAAAGCTTTTGCGCGGCGACGGCAGTTTTCTCTTTGCTTGCATTGTTGATATTGTTTTCGAGGTCGTTTATTTTTGGCGACGTCGGTTTTGCTGTGTTCGCATTCTTTACGGGCGTTTTTGGTTATGGCGCATATCCGCTTGTTTTTGGCGTTTTATGTTTGTCAATAGCAGGCTTGTTGGGCAAGCGATTGTTTAGAAATCGTCTGTTTGGCTTTGCGCTGATTATGACCGTTGTATCGTTGTTGCTCATTATACATACGGCGTCCACGTTCTCGTGGGAATTGGACGGTTATTTGCACCGTTGTTTCGTGGCAGGCGAGGGGGAATCCGCGTTTGATATCACCGCAGCAGGCTGGCTTGGCGGCGCACTTGTATACGGCGTTGTTTTGTTGATTTCTCAAATTGGCGCCTTGTTATTCTTCTCGGCTTTGACCGCGTTCTTCTTGTACCTTGCAATGTCGTTTGCTAAACGTAAAGCGGATACGGAGCCAAAAGAGAAACCTCTTAAAAAGCAAAAAGTTAAAAAAGAAAAGAAAAAGAAAGGCAAAGAAAGCGCAGAATCCATGCCTAGCGATTTGGAGCTTCCTGAAGAAGGGAATTATGGCTATCCTACGCAAAATGGATATGGTATGCAAAGACCGCCTATGGAAACTTATGAAGGTTCTGGCTTTAGTGGTAACGTATCTCCCTATCCGCAGGGCATTACCTACGGAGAAGGTCGCAACGGTTATCCTGCTATGCCAACGGTAACGCAACGTCCTGGGGTAAGCTTGTCCGACGAAACGGCGGCTACGGAAGCAACGGGCGCTTATTCTCCTTTCGGTATGCGTACCAATACGGACACTAACAACGATGCTCCTTTTACCGATGGACGAGCATTCTTGTTCGGCGGTTCGCCTGAAGAAATTTATAAAAGAAATCTTATTTTCGATCCCAAAGCAAAGGCGAACAATCGTCCAGGATTTGACCCTTCGCAAGCAGGCGCAATAAGCGCATATACGCCGTCGTATACTTCAGCGTATGAGGATTCGGTTAATGAAAGCGAAAGCATTCACCCGACGAAAGTGGTAGAAGAAAACGGTTACGGCAATTCTTACGAATCTAAAAATACGTACAGTTCCTTTACGCCTTTAGCGGAAGCGCCTACGCCCGTCCCTCAAGAGCCCGTTTCTTATCCTTCTATTGAAGAAACGCCCGCAACGCCTTCGTATATCGGCTTTGGCAGAACGGAAACGCCTGCCGTTGAGGAAATTGCTCCTGAAGAACCCTCTAATGAAGAATCGTATAGACGTCACGATTATATGGATTTGTTCTCGCCAGCTAACCCTAACGTGTTTGGCAGAGATTCGGGGATAGAACATACGGGAGATGAAAACTTCTCGCTTCGCGAAGAACGTATTTCCGAACGTGAAGAAAGTGTCGAAGAGCCCGTTATTCGTGGTTTTAGAGAAGAACCTCAAGAAACGTTTGATAGATATTCTCGCGATGCAGAGCCTGCGAGAGACGGCTTGCATTTATTGGACGATGATGAAGAAGAAAGCAATCCTTACGCACTTCGTTCGGATTTTGACGCGAGTGAATCAAGAGATACTCGTCGCGGTGAAGAATCGTTGTTTGATAGCCGTTCTTCTCGTTTTGAGGAAGAGGAAACGGAAATTCTTTCGGATAGACGTTCGGGCAGTGATAGAACGCCCGTAACGCCGCCTAAAGCGGTAGAACCTCCGAAGCCTGCTCCCGTGGAGCCGCCTAAACCTCGTGTTATTCGACCTTACGTGCGCGTTCGCTTGGACGATTTGGATTGCAGGGACATTGAACCTACGGCAAACCAAGAAGAAGTGGAAGAAACCAAAGCGAATATCATTTCCACGTTGGAAGATTTCAAGGTTACGGGCGCGTCGATTGCTTCGGTGACCTTTGGTCCTACGGTTACGAGATATAACGTTACAATTCCTCGTAACATTTCGCCTAAAAAAGTGGTTGCATTGGATCAATCTATTGCAATCAGCTTGCATTCGAGTGGCGTTAACGTATACCCCAATTATGAGGATGGCGTAGTCAGCATTGAAGTGCCGAACAAGGAAAGACAGTTTGTACAAATGGGCTGTATGCTTTCGGGCGATACTTTCGTTAATGCAAAATCTTCCTCACTTATGTTTACGATGGGTAAAGACGTTGCCAACCGTAAAATCTACGGCGATATTTCTAAGATGATTCACTTGCTTGTTGCAGGTTCGTCTGGTTCGGGTAAAAGCGTATTCCTCGGCGCATTGATTATCAGTTTGATTTATAAGTATTCGCCCGAAGAATTGCGTTTAATTTTGATTGACCCGAAGAAAACGGAATTCGTATTGTATAACAATTTGCCGCATTTGATGATCAACGAAATTATTACCGACGTTCCTAAAACCATTCAAAGCTTGAATTGGGCGATTGGTGAAATGAACCGCCGTTACGGCTTGTTTGAACAAATGAGCCGCGCTGGTACGTACGTTGTAAATCTCGATCAATACAATGCGCAAATGGAAAAAAATAAGCGTTTGCCTAAGATTGTTATCATTATCGACGAGCTTGCCGATTTGATGCTTTCCGCGAAAAAGGAAATTGAAGATAGAATTCAAAACCTTACGCAAAAAGCGCGTGCTGCAGGCATTCACTTGATCGTTGCAACCCAACGTCCGTCTACGGACGTAATCACGGGCGTAATCAAGAGTAACTTGCCTACGCGTGTTGCGTTCTACGTGGCAACGGACGTTGACTCCCGTGTTATTCTCGACCAAACGGGCGCACAAAAATTGCTTGGTAAAGGCGACTTCTTGTATACGATGCCTGGGTTAAACTCTCCTCAACGTGTACAAAGTGCGTTTATTTCGCCTGAAGAATCGCAAAAAGTTGTCAACTTTATTAAGAATAACAACGAAGCGTATTACGACGAGGCAGCAACGGCATTTATCAACAATTCTGGCGGTAATGGCGGAGATAGTCTTGGCGGTGGTGGAGAAGGAAACGAAACCATTGATCCTATGTGTATTGAGGCTTTGAAATTTGTTATTCAAAGCGGAAGTGCGTCCATTTCAATGATTCAACGTAAATGCTCTGCTGGGTATAATCGCGCAGGAAAAATTATCGAATGGATGGAAGAAAAAGGGTACATTTCCGCCTTTGACGGCGCAAAAGCCCGTAAAGTGCTGATAACGCAAGAGGAATTTGAGCGTTTATACGGCGAGTGGTAAAAAATAAGAAATCGGCGCGTGTTCGCAATTGCCTTTGATGATGAGGTGATTGCGACGGCGCGCAAGAAGGAAAAATATGTTATCCCAAAAGAAATTTGGCGTGATTTCGCTTGGTTGCGACAAAAACCGAGTGGATTCGGAAAAGCTGTTAGGGCTGATCAAGGCGAAAGGTTATTACATAACCGACGATTTAGCGGAAGCGCATATCGTAATTGTCAACACTTGCGCCTTTTTAGAAACGGCGCGCGCTGAGGCAATTGACACCATTCTCGAATGCGCTGAATATAAACAAGACAATTTGGAAAAATTGGTGGTGACGGGTTGTTTGCCTCAAAAATTCATTGGCGAATTGCAAGGCGCTTTGGAAGAAGTGGACGTGTTTTTGGGTATCAACGATTATGAGAAAATTTTTGAGACCTTGGAAGCGGCCTACGAAAGCGGCGCGCAGTGCGATTGTGTCGGTAAAGGGCAAGACGGATATATTTTTGAGCGTGTGCAAACAACGCCTGACCATTATGCTTATTTAAAAATTGCCGATGGTTGCTACAACCATTGCACTTATTGTCTTATCCCTAAAATTAGAGGAAAATACCGTTCCTATCCAATGGAAGCGCTTTTAAAAGAAGCGGCGGAACTTGGTGAGATTGCCGAGTTGATTGTTGTTGCGCAGGATAGTACGCGATATGGGGAAGATTTGTACGGCGAAAATCGTTTTGTTGACTTGTTACAAAAACTTTCCGCTCTTGAAAACGTACAATCCATTCGTTTGTTGTATTGCTATCCAGACGTTATTGGCGACGCGCTTATTAACGAAATTGCAACCAACGATAAAATTTTGAAATATATCGACATTCCTTTACAGCATTCCGAGGACCGAGTTTTAAAATTGATGAATCGCAAAGGAAAGCGAGACGGATATTTAAGTTTGATAAAAAAACTGCGTGAACGCGTACCTGGTATCGCCATTCGCTCCACTTTTATTTCAGGGTTCCCGACCGAAACGGAAGAGGAATTTGAGGGAATGAAAGATTTTATTAAGCAAGCGAAGTTTTTAAATTGCGGCTTCTTTGCCTATTCGAGAGAGCCTGATACGGGTGCGTATCGCTTGAAACCGCAGGTGCATTCGGCGACGAAAGGGCGCAGAGTGCGTTCGCTGTACAAGCTACAGGCGGAAATTTCAGCTTCCTTGCTTGCGGAGTTTGTCGGTCGCGAAATAGAAGTGCTTTGCGACGGAATTGATTATGATAAAGGCTGTTTTATCGGCCGCGCATATTTTAGCGCGCCTGACATTGACGGGAACGTTTATTTCAATGCCAGCGAAGCTATGCAAGGTCAGCGTTATAAAGTTTTGATTGAAAAGGTCGACGCCTACGATTTGTACGGCTGTACGGTTGAATATAAACAATTATCGGAGGAAGAATAAATGAATTTACCCAACAAAATTACCTTGACGAGAATATTGTTCATTCCCGTGTTCATTCTTGTCTTTTTCTTGGATATGATTCCTTACAACTATTTAATTGCAGGTATTATTTACGCAGTTGCAGCGTTTACCGATTTTATTGACGGTTATATCGCGCGCTCCCGCGGATTGGTTACCAACCTTGGTAAATTCCTTGATCCCATTGCGGATAAGGTGTTGGTTTCCACTGCAATGATTTTGCTTTTGACGTTAAAGGAAGAATTGGGCGTATTTTTCCCGTCCGCTTCCAATGCATTGTATGTGACGACGGCAGTTTGCGTGTGCGTTATTATGGCAAGAGAGCTTATCATTAGCGCGTTCCGTCAAATTGCTGCGGCAAGAGGTTTGGTGCTTGCAGCAGAAAAGCTTGGTAAATACAAGACGGTATTCCAAGATATCGCGGTTTTGATTTTGATTGTCGTTGCTGATTTTTCGGGGCTTTTCGGTCAAATCATTTACGTTTTGGGATTGATTGCATTTGCAATTGCGACCATTCTCACCATTTGGTCGGGTATTACTTACGTTCTTAAAAACAAGCAAGTTTTGAAGGATTCCTAATCCATTTTACATTACGTTGCCACAGGGAAATAGTTTATGAAAACCATTTGTATCGTTATTGGGAAAAATTTAAGGTTAGGCTTTGATTCGGGCGTGGAAGCGCTGGTCAATGGTTTTTCTCAACACGGCTATTTTTTAGATGAGGTGCGTTTCTTGTCCTATCAATCGACGGATGGTTTGCGTGGTGACGTTCAATCCTTGAAACAAAATTACGATATCGTGTTGTTTGTCGCAGAAAAGGCGGCGCTTGGTGCCGTCAAAGGGTTGTTAACACCCATTTTCGAGGAAAAACACATCAAAAATAATTATGCCGATGCGGTAATTTTTGAAGACGGGAAACAATGTGGTTTTTTGTTATCCGCGGACGATTCGGATACGGGGACTCTTTATTTAAAAAATGCATGCATACCATTTTTACAGCAAAAGTTTGGCCGAATTGAAAAATCGGTAATGCGTTGTATGGGTGCGCCTGAGTATGCCGTTGACGCATTGATAACGGAAATTGAGGGTGTGTGCCGTGGAAAAATGACGGTCAATCGCTTCCGAAAATACGACGATGAAGTGATAGAAATTGTATATAACAATAATACGCCGAAAATGCTTGCGGACGACGTGCTTCGGAAGCTTTTAGACGAATTAGGGGATACCGTGTACGCGTTGGAGCCCACTTCGCTGGAAGAACAGTTGGTTACGCTTTTGAAATTGCGAGGTAAAAAACTTAGCGTGGCTGAGTCGTTTACGGGTGGTGGGATCGCCAAACGTATCGTTTCCGTTTCCGGCGCAAGCGAGGTTTATTTTGAAGGGGTAAATACCTATAACGAATTATCGAAAATAAAACGCTTATCCGTTTCCGATTTTACGCTTGGCAATAGAGGCGCTGTGTCCGATCAAGTTGCCTATGAAATGGCGTTGGGCTTGCTTAATACGGGCGATTGTGACGTTTCCATTGCGACGACAGGGCTTGCAGGACCGAAATCGGATAAATCGGGGCTGCCTGTGGGTTTGTGCTATATTGCCGTAGGCACGAAAGAGAGAATTATCGTTTATCGTTATAAGTTTGACGGTACGAGAAAGGAAATTACGGAAAAAGCAATCAATTATGCATTGTTTTTGGCTTGTAAGCGTTTAAAAAATTTATAATTGCAAAAAATAATTTAGGAGAATATATATGGCTAACGAAAAAAATACGGAAAGAATGAAGGCGCTGGACGCCGTATTGTTGCAAATTGAAAAGCAATACGGTAAAGGTTCGATTATGCGTCTTGGAGATGAGGCGGGAAAAACGGAAATAGAGGTTATTCCTTCTGGTTGCTTGACGTTGGACCTTGCATTGGGTATCGGCGGTTTTCCCAGAGGTAGAATTATTGAAATTTACGGACCTGAATCTTCTGGTAAAACGACGGTTGCGCTGCATGCAATTGCTGAAGCGCAAAAGATGGGCGGTGTTGCGGCTTTTGTGGACGCTGAACACGCGCTTGATCCCGTTTATGCGAAAAAACTTGGGGTGAACTTGGATGATTTGTACGTTTCCCAGCCTGATACGGGTGAACAAGCATTGGATATTACCGACGCGCTTGTAAGAAGCTCGGCGGTGGATATTATCGTAATCGACTCCGTTGCGGCATTGACGCCCAAGGCAGAAATCGAAGGGGATATGGGGGATTCGCACGTAGGTTTGCAGGCTCGTTTGATGTCGCAAGCGCTTAGAAAGTTGACGGCAATCGTTAACAAATCGCACACTTGCGTTATCTTTATCAACCAACTTCGTGAAAAGGTTGGCGTTATGTTTGGTAACCCTGAAACGACGCCTGGCGGTAAAGCTTTGAAGTTCTATGCAAGTATGCGTTTGGATATTAGAAAGACGGACGTTTTGAAAGATGCGGAAGGCGCAATGGGTAATAGAACGAAGGCGAAAATCGTTAAAAACAAGCTTGCGCCTCCTTTCAAGCAGGCGGAATTTGACATTGTATTCGGCGAAGGCATCTCGCAAGAAGGCTGCATTTTGGATATGGGCGTTCAATATGATATTATCGGCAAGAGCGGCGCTTTCTTCAGTTATAACGGTGTGAAAATTGCGCAAGGCCGTGAAAAAGCTCGTATTTATCTTAAAGAAAATCCTGAAATCAAAGCGGAAATTGAAGAAAAAATCCGCGATGCGGCAAAAGGTAAAATCGGCGAAGCTGAACAAGAATAAGCATTTATTATTAAAGCAAATTAAGGAACGGATAATCCGTTCCTTTTTTGTTGGCTTATTTTTGTTTTTAACGCAATTTTAACAGTGTTTTTGTAAATAATTTCTAATTATAGAAAAGTATTTTCAATCAAACCATTGACTTTTTTTTAAATATATTGTAGAATATATATGATAGAAAAAATTATAAGTCGAATTGCTTAGCAATTCGTGGAAATAATGGATTTATCAATTTAATTTTAATACAGGAGGCACAAAATGTACAATGTTAATTTGAGCGTCCTGTTTCTTGATGCAACGGTATCTTTGACGATCGCAATTTTAATTGCGGTTGGCGCAGTGGTACTCGGTGGATTGGTAGGGTTGTTTGTTTATAAATCGGTAACCGAGAAAAAAGTCGGTTCCGCTGACGAAAGAGTTCGTAAAATCGTTTCCGCCGCTGAAGCGGAAGCGGAGCAAATTAAAGCCCACGGCAAAGAAGAAAGCAAGCGAGCCTTGAAAGAAGCGCTCCTTGAAGCAAAGGAACAGGATTTAAAATTAAGAAACGAATTTGAGCGCGACACGAAAGAGAAAAAGGCGGAAATCCAGCGTATGGAACAACGTCTTACCCAAAAGGAAGATGCTCTTGATAAAAAGACGGAAGCGCTTGAACAGCAAAAGAACAATTTGTTGAAGCAAGAGGACGAAGTTCGTTTGTTGCAGGAAAAGTTAAATTCCCAACACGAATTGATGATTCAAGAACTTGAAAAAGTTGCACAGCTCAGCAAAGAAGAAGCAAAGCGTTTGTTGACGGAAGAAATTCTTGATTCCACCCGTCACGACGTCGCAATTCAGGTGCGCAACTTGGAACAACAGGCAAAAGATGAAGCGGATATGAACGCGAAGAAAATTATCGCGCTCGCTATCCAAAAATGCGCTGCTGACCAAGCATCCGAAATTACCGTTTCGGTTGTACCTTTGCCCAACGATGATATGAAAGCTCGTATCATTGGTCGTGAAGGTAGAAATATTCGTGCGTTGGAAAACGCAACGGGTATCGAATTGATTATCGACGATACCCCCGAAGTGGTTATTCTTTCTGGTTTCGATCCCGTTAGACGTGAAATTGCGCGCTTGTCGTTGGAAAAACTTATCAACGACGGACGTATTCACCCTGCAAGAATTGAAGAAACCGTTGAAAAGGTTTCCCGTGAAATGGATCTTCAAATTAAAGAAGCAGGCGAAGCGGCGGTATTTGAAGCAGGTATCTTTGGGTTGCATCCCGAACTTATCAAGCTTATCGGTCGTTTGAAATTTAGAACCAGTTACGGTCAAAACGTTTACAAGCATTCGGTAGAAGTATCCGTATTGGCTGGTCAAATGGCGGCTGAATTGGGTTTGGACGTAAACTTTGCAAAACGCGCAGGTTTGTTGCACGATATCGGTAAGGCAGTTGACCAAGAACAAGAAGGTACGCATATCCAAATCGGTGCAGATCTCGCTAAGAAGTATAAGGAAAATGCAAACATCGTCAATGCAATTATGGCGCACCACGGTGACGTTGAGCCGAAGACGATTGAAGCCGTTCTTATTCAAGCGGCTGACGCTATTTCCGGCGCTCGTCCTGGCGCAAGACGTGAAATGGGTACCAACTACGTGAAACGTCTTGAAAAGCTTGAAGAAATTGCATCCAGCTTCAACGGCGTTGATAAGAGTTATGCGATTCAAGCAGGTAGAGAAGTCCGCGTTATCGTTAAACCTGAACAGGTGGACGACGCACAAGCACTCTTCCTCGCAAAGGATATTGCAAAGAAGATTGAAACCGAGCTTGAATATCCTGGTCAAATCAAAGTCAACGTTATCCGCGAATTCCGTGGCGTTGAATACGCAAAATAACAAGAAAAATCCCCTTCCACTCGGAAGGGGATTAAATTTTATAAAGAATATTCCATTGTCGTTTTTAAAGGCATTAATCCGCATTTTTCATAAAACCGCATTGCATCTTCGTTTAAATTCCAAACGTTTAAGCGGATTTGCGTGCAGTTATTTTCTTTGGCGAAAGCAACGGAAAAGTTATACAATGCTTTCCCAATACCTTGCTTTCTGCTGGTTGAGCGAACGCATAAATCATCAATATATAGATATTTCACGTCTTGCAAAATTGCATGCGCTTTTATTTCTTCAAAAATGCAAAAGACGTACCCATGTACGCGTTCATTCTCATCAACGGCGACAAAAACAGGGGTGTTTTCATTTTGCAAAAGCATACTCAACTCATCGTCGGTATATTTTTTTGTGTTTGCTTTAAAGACGTCGGGCCGACCATTGGCGTGTACGGACAAAACTTGTTGTAACAATTCGTTAATGTCGGGGATATCTTTTTTAAGCGCTTTTCTAATCATACCTAATCTCCAAGCTTTGAATAAAGAATAATCATCCACCGCAAAAGCAAGTGGATGATTATTGTGGAGCTACTAGGCGGATTTGAACCGCCGACCTCGTCCTTACCAAGGACGCGCTCTACCAACTGAGCCATAGCAGCATATTTAACGATTACTATGACATTATAGTGAAAAAAAGAGGAAATGTCAAGCCAATATATATGGTTTTTGAAAATTTTTTTGACTTTTTTCAATCTTTTATGAGAAAACTAAAAAACAATCAATTTATAAAAATCTAAACAAAAAATCGGGATACTATTGCTTTTTTCGTAAAAATATGCTAAAATAATTAAATACAGGAAAAAAAGAAAATGATGAAGAAATTAAAACGTTTTTTTGCTTATTATAAGCCGCATAAAAAATTATTTATATTTGATTTAATTTGTTCGTTTACCATTTCCGTTTGTAATATGTTTTATCCCATGATTACAAGGAATATCATAAACGATTACGTTCCCAATCAAAACTTGCGCCTATTGATAACTTGGGCGATAGTACTTGCTGCTATTTATCTTTTAAAAGCTATTTTGACCTTTATTGTGGGGTATTGGGGACATGTTTTAGGCGTACGCATACAAGGGGATATGCGACGGGATTTGTTTCACCACGTTGAAACGTTGCCGTTTTCATACTTCGACGACAATACAACGGGTACGGTTATGTCGAGGATTATCAACGACCTTTTTGAGGTTTCCGAATTGGCACATCATGGTCCTGAAGATTTGTTCACGTCCATTATTTCAATTGGCGGTGCATTGACGTTGTTGACGTTAATTAACCCCTGGCTGTCGCTTATTGTTCTTTGCTACGTTCCGTTTATGGTTTTGTTTGCGGCAAAAGCTCGTAAAAATATGAACGAAGCGTTTAGCGAATCCCGTAAAAAAGTGGGCGTATTAAACGCGGAAATCGAATCTTCTATCTCTGGCGTCCGCATTACCAAGGCATATAACGCCGCTACGATTGAAGACGAAAAGTTTGAAAACGTAAACGAGCAGTTTAAAAAAGCGAGATCGCATTCCTATCGCGCAATGGGTATTTTCCATGGCGGCATGACGGGGTTTAACGACTTTTTGTATTTCTTGGCGCTGCTTTCGGGCGGTTTACTCTTCTTCTTTGGTAAAATCAACGTTGCCGATTTTACAGCGTTTATTTTGTATATCACGATGCTTTTATCGCCTATACGAACGCTTGTAACGTTGTTTGAGCAAATTCAAGACGGTATGACGGGCTTTAATCGTTTTTGCGAATTGATGGACACGCCGTCGGAATACGAACCGCAAACGCCTGTCCAGGCATCGCTTGTCGGTGATATTCAATTTAAAAACGTAAGTTTTGGTTATAAAACGGAAGGCGGTAACGGCGCCGACGTATTGAAAAATATTTCCTTTACCGTACACGAGGGGAAAACCATTGCGCTTGTTGGTGCATCGGGGGGCGGTAAAACGACTATTTGCCATTTATTGCCGCGGTTTTATCTTTGCGACGAAGGGGAAATCCTTATTGGCGGCACCAATATCAACAACGTTTCCTCGTCGGATTTGCGAAGCAAAATCGCCGTAGTTGCGCAGGATGTATTCCTGTTCCCTGGAACAATTAGGGATAATATCTTGTACGGTGATCCTCAAAAGACGGAAGCGGATATGATTGAAGCAGCGAAACGCGCCAATATCCACAATTTTGTTTGTACGTTACCCAATGGGTATGATACCGAAGTTGGGGAAAGAGGCGTGAAGCTTTCCGGCGGTCAAAAACAGCGTATTTCCATAGCACGCGCATTCTTGAAAAATCCGTCTATCTTGATTTTGGACGAGGCTACGAGCGCGTTGGATAATATGACGGAAATGCAAGTGCAAAGTGCTTTGTCCGATTTGTCGACGGGACGTACGACGTTGGTTGTCGCACATAGATTGTCTACGGTAAAAAATGCGGACGAAATTTTGGTGATTACCGACGGCGAAGTATCTGAACGCGGTACGCATGATGAATTGGTCGCACTTGGTGGCACGTATGCGGAATTGTATCGTTATCAATTCCGTGAATATTAAAAATTTTTAAAAAGGTATTGCTTTTTTTCGTAAATCGTTATATAATAGCGCATATATAATATAATGTAGTAAAAAAGCAGTGAGGAAAAAGTTATGTGGGAGCAAATTTTAGCTGAATCGAAATTATTGTTAGATTTATTGTTATCTGTTGCGCTCGGCTTTATTATTGGGTTGGAGCGAAAGATGCGTTCCAAAGAAGCAGGTATTAGAACGCATACAATTGTGTGCTTGGGCTCGGCGCTGATGATGGTTGTTTCTAAATATGCCTTTGGCAGTGCAGCGGACTCGGCTCGTGTAGCGGCGCAAATTGTTTCTGGCGTCGGCTTTTTGGGAGCAGGCATGATCGTGTATAAAAAACACGAAGTACACGGCTTAACGACGGCGGCTGGCGTATGGGCGACGGCAGGCGTTGGTATGGCGTGCGGCGGTAAAATGTATACGCTTGCAATAGGCGTAACGGCATTATTGCTCGTTTGTCAATGCATTTTCCACTTAAATATCCGAATTTTCAAGCATAAGCGTACCTATTCGGTGAATATCGAATTTATCCAAACACAACGCGAAAACTTGACGATTAAAGAAATTTTCGGTACGGATAGATTTAATCATTTGGTTATCAAACGTGAAAACGGTCAAGTGTTATACAGTGCAACGTTGAATACGGATAAGGAATTTTCTTCAACGAGATTGAATGAAATTATCGCGAACAATCCGTTTATCTTATCTATCGAGCGTTGCGATAACGATTAGTAAAGTCTACATAGCAAAAAAAATACACCCCAACTGCAATTGCTTGCATTGGGATGTATTTTTGGCAGGGGCTACAAGAATTGAACTCATCTCATTGGTTTTG
>JAZOVQ010000104.1:0-7635 GCA_045658805.1 Candidatus Scatosoma sp. | reverse complement strand
TCCCCTTTAAAATGTTATTTCTTAAAAACGCAAAAATCTTTAAGTGATTTCATTATAGCGTATATTTATGCGTTTGTCAATACCCAAATGAAAAAAAATTGTCGAAAAAGCGTGAAAAATAAAGGTTTTTTTCAATTTTTTTCTCTCTTTTTTTCTTTTTTGCCTTTCGAGGACGTAAAAGTGCGAAAAAGCGTGATATTTCAAGGGATAGAGGACGTTAAAAGCGGAGCCTGCCAAAAAGGCAAACTCCGTTTGGTTTTTGCATAATTATGCGTTTAATTTTCTTCCGTGTCGGGGGCATAGAAGCCAAGCCCAACCACTTGCGAAACGTTAGACATTACGGCAAAGGCGTCGGGATCAATTTGCTTCATGATACGTTTCAAGGCTGCAATTTGTCTACGGCTGATAACGCAAAGCAACATAGATTTTTCTTCCTGCGTATACATACCCGTTGCAGGAAGAGAGGTAACGCCGCGGCTTAATTCGTACATTAAGGAGTATGCCATTTCTTCGGGCTTGGTGGTAATGATACGGAATTCTATTGCCGAATGGAAACCGTTGGTCATCGAATCGTTCGTCTTGCTTTCTATGTACGATTCAAATACGGACATCATAATGGGAAGCAAGGTTTCCGCAGGCGTACTTACAGGGAATACGAGCAAGGATGCGGAAATGATAACGCAGTTGATAAAAAACAGCATCCAAGCAATAGAAGTCGCCGCAAATTTTCTTTGGATAATCGTTGCCAAAATATCCGCGCCGCCCGTACTGCCGCCTACCTTAAACGCAAGGGCAATGGCTACGCCGATACAAAGACCTGCAGCAAGCGCCGCAAAAATTTTCGTTCCGTCCGAAGTGAACGCAATGGTGAAATCTCTCAACTTGGGCACGTTTTCAAACATTACCAGCCAAAGGGATTGACCGCCGATATTCATTGCGGAAAGAATGGCAAATTTTCGTTTTACAAAGAAGAATGCCAAAATAACCAATGGTAAATTCAAGGCAAACAAAACGATACTTTGCGGAATAACGCCGTCGCTTGCTACGTTTAACAAAATGGCGATACCGCTAATGCCGCCGATGGTGAAATCATTTGGCGTAATAAGCGAATACGCCGCAAACGCCACCAAAAAGGAGGAGATAAGCGTGTAGATGGTTGCTCTTGTCCACATCATAACGCGCGCCTTGCCTGCTGGCATAGGGGGCGTGAAGTTTTCTCTCGTAATTTTAGGCGGGAGAACGTTGTGCTTTGTTACGGGAACGTCTTGGATGTCCGTCGTCATGTTTTCTTCCATATCCGTAAACCTCTTGCATTTTTTCGCCAATCCGCTGGAAACAAATTCCAGCCGCAATCAACTTTTTTTGTGATACGTCTTTTTATTTTTTGCGATTAAGCGTAATAATACCGACTGTTATTCGTTTGCCGTCAAGGGGATTAAAGCCCCGAAACCACTACGGTAATTTTCGCCGAAACGTTTTCCATAAAACGAATTTCCGCAGGGCAGGAACCAACGCTCTTCAACGCTTCCATTTTAATTTTCTTTTTGTCAATGTCAAAGCCCATTTCGTTAAGCGAAGCCGCTACGTGCGAAGAGGTAACGCTGCCAAACACTTTGCCGTTTTCGCCCACTTTAATTTTTACGGGTACCGATTTACCGTCCAAAGAAGCCGCCAACGCTTTGATAGCTTTAATTTCTTCTGCCTTATGATATTCCGCCGCCGCTTTCTTTTGTGCCGCGTCGTGTACGTTGCTTGCCGTAGCCACTTCCGCTAAACCTTTTTTTACAAGGAAGTTTCTACCGTAGCCGTCAGCCACTTCTACAACGTCGCCTTTTTTACCCGTACCTTTTACGTCTGCTTTTAAAATAACTTTCATATTTATTCTCCTTCCGCATTGGCTCATTGACGAAAAATCCGTCAAAAAGAAGCCTTTACGTCACTCTTTTATACTATTGTACAAGAAAATTTTAAAAATGTCAATAATCTTTCGTAAATTTACCCATACTGCTTGTACCTTAAAAGGAGGTTTTTTATTATGATGAACGAAAATCAACATGAAGTAAACAGCAGCATTGGCTGCGGCGTAACGGAATGTAAGTACAACCGTTCGGGCGATTATTGCACTCTTCGTAAAATTCACGTAGGGAACACCTGCAATTGTGACGACGATCATTGCACTTGTTGCGATAGCTTTGAAAGAAAATAACGCTTGAGTTGTAACTACGTTACGGGTAAAACCGCCTTTCTTCGGGAGGGCGGTTTTGTCATTGTGAAAACAACATTGTATTTGCTTGCAATTTTTTTTAAACAGGCGTATAATAGGGATAAGCGAAATGCTAAAAATACTATGGAGAACGGTTATGGAAAATACGGTAAACAAACATACGGCGTGTAAAGCGTATTTACAAGCTTTGCCCAAGCGGTATTTTATTACGGCGTTTTCGGGTATGGCGCAGGGCTTGTTCGTGACTTTGATCGCAGGTACAATTTTGGAACAAATTGCAGGCTGGATTGGTGACAATTACGTCGGCAATACACTTTTATACATAGCCTCTATGGCAAAAATTTTGATGGGCGCAGGCATTGGCGTAGGGATTGCTAACGCGCTCGGCAAGCATAAAATGCTTGTCTTTTCGGCGGCGGTGGCTGGTATGATCGGCGCGTGGTCGGAGCAATTGATTGTCGGCGGCGGTGGCTATACAAGCATTTTAACCCTAATGCAAACCAAACGTCTGCCGGGAAATCCTATCGGCGCGTACGTCGTTACTATGCTTTGTGTGGAAATTGTCGGCTTGTATGCAGGCAAGACGAAATTGGATATTTTGCTTGTGCCGCTCGGTACGCTTTGCTTGACGTTTGTCGGCGTGTATGCGGCTTGGCCGTTTAGTTGGTTAGTGATAAAATTGGGCAACTTAATTGCTGTGGCAACCAAAGTAACGCCTTTTGTTATGGGTATCGTTATTGCGGTGACGATGGGCGTACTTTTGACTATGCCAACTTCGTCTGCGGCTATTTGGGTGGCGGTTTCCTCGCAAGTGGCGGCAGGAAACACGCAAGCAATGCTGTTGGCAGGCGGCGCGGCAACCGTAGGCTGTGCTTGTCACATGGTAGGCTTTGCGGTGGCAAGCTTTAGAGAAAACGGCGTTAGCGGTTTGGTTTCGCAGGGGATAGGTACTAGCATGCTGCAAATCCCCAACGTAATGAAAAAGCCTATTATTATGCTGCCTATGATTATTTCCAGCGCCATTTGCGGACCTTTGGCAACCTGTGTATTTGGTTTGCAGTGCAGCGCTTCGGGCGGCGGTATGGGTACGAGCGGCTTGGTCGGCGTTTTCGATTTGTTTAAAAATACAAGCGGCGCGCTTGGCTACGTTGGTATTATTTTACTGATGATTGTTTTGCCAGCCGTACTCAATTTTGTTATTTCGGAATTTATGAGAAAAAAGAATTGGATCAAAGAAGGGGATATGAAACTGGATGTTTAATTTGCAAAAAACAACGAAAAAAATTGCGGCGTTGCTTTTGAGTATGTCGACGGTGTTTGCGGTTGCTTCCTGCGAGCGTTTTACGGTGCTGCAATATAGAATGGAATACGGTGTGGAAATCTTCAAGGTTGAGGTGGACGGCGCTTCCATGATGCAAACTTTGCAAAACGGAGAGCAATATTACGCGCGTCGGACGGAAAACGGCGAAGGCTTCGAGCGCGGTGATATTATCGTGGTGTACGTTGGCAATTACGAGGAGTTTGGCACGACGGAGTTTCTTGTAAAACGCCTCATTGCCATAGAGGGCGACAGCGTAAAATGTAAGGATGGACAAGTTGAAATTCGCTATGCAGGCGAAACGGAATGGACGGTGTTGTACGAGCCGTACGCCTATTACAGTCAGGATAAAACCAAATATGATTTTGCCGAATATACCGTTGGCGAGGACGAAGTGTTTTTCCTTGGCGACAACCGTTGTAACAGCTTGGACAGCCGTTACAAGGAAGGGTTTAGCAGGTTAAATAAACTTATGATAGAACAAGACGTCTACGGCGTATTGTTGGATGTGGAAGATGGACCTATTTCTTCAGAAGAAAAGTAAAAAGGACGGGGCATGTCCGCGTTGAAATCAAAAAACAAACAAAAAACGAACGCGAAAAAGCGTTCGTTTTTCTATATTTTTTTTGCATTTTTCTTTATTGCGGAATAGCATAGCGTTCAGGTTCGCAGGTAAGGTGCATGCCCAGCGCTTTCAAAGTGCGGTCGTCCGCGTTGGCGAGAAGCACTGTCGAATGTACTTGGCAATTCTTCAATTTATCCAGCTGTTCCATTGCGCATTTTGCGTTTTTATCATTGATTGCGCAAATAGCCAATGCCATTAACGCTTCGTCGGTGTGCAAACGAGGGTTGACCGAGCCCATGTGGCGCACTTTCAATTTTTGCAAAGGTTCAATAATGGTAGGGGACAAAAGCTGTACGTCGTCGCTAATATTCCCAAGCGCTTTCAATGCGTTCAACAAACAAGCAACGGACGGACCGAGCAAATCGCCCGTTTTTCCCGTGACAATTCTACCGTCGTTGAGTTCCATTGCCACCGCAGGCGCGCCCGTTTCTTCCGCCTTTTGCAAAGCAGGACGCACGCATTTTCTATCCTCGGTGGAGATACCCGATTTGCTCATAAGCAGTTCAAGCTTGGCCACTACTTCTTTGCTAATTCTACCCTTTTTGGCGTCGCAAAGCGCGGCATAATACCGACGGATAATTTCCGCTTGCGAAGCTTGGCGGCACACTTCGTCGTTGACGATGCAGTTGCCTGCCATATTAACGCCCATATCCGTAGGGGATTTATAGGGTGAATAACCAAGAATTTTCTCCAGCATTGCCGCAACAACGGGGAAAATTTCCACGTCGCGGTTATAATTAACCGCCAGCGTTTGATAGGCTTCGAGGTGATAAGGGTCAATCATATTGACGTCGTTGAGGTCGGCGGTAGCCGCTTCGTACGCCACGTTAACGGGGTGCGAGAGGGGCAAATTCCAGATAGGGAAGGTTTCAAATTTCGCATACCCAGCCTTTACGCCGCGCAAATTTTCGTGATAGAGTTGGGAAAGACAAGTAGCCATTTTCCCACTGCCAGGACCAGGCGCAGTAACGACAACCAAACGGCGCTTGGTGGGGATGTATTCATTTTGACCGTAGCCATCTTCGCTTACAATTTTTTGCACGTCGGAGGGATAGCCCTCAATTGCATAATGCTTATACACAGCGATACCGAGGTTGTTCAAACGTTTGATAAAACCATCTACGGCAGGCTGGGGCTGATACATAGTCATAACGACGCTGCCCACGTACAAACCTTGACTTTTAAAGATATCGATAAGGCGAATAACGTCGGCATCATAGGTAATACCGAGGTCGCTGCGATATTTATTTTTAACGATATCGTTTGCGCTAATAACGACGAGGATTTCGGCGATAGATTTCAGCTTCAACAGCATTTTAATTTTACTGTCAGGTTCAAAACCAGGCAAAACTCTGGACGCGTGATAATCGTCGAACAATTTTCCACCAAATTCGAGGTAGAGCTTGTCGCCGAAAGCGTCAATACGTTCTTGAATTTTTTCCGATTGCAAAGACAGATATTTTTTATTGTCGAAACCGATTTGATTCATGCCGCCGCTCCTTTTGCATTTCATCTTCGTGTAAAGCGAGGTCGAAAAACCCCTTACCTATCCATTGTACCAAAAAGGAAAATAAAAGTCAATGCTATGGCGAAAAAATAATCGGCGTTAAGGAAAGAATTTTTTTGTGAAAAAACGGAATGGGGGAATTTCCACCCTCGCGCGCCCTCGTTTTCAAGTAGGCAAGCACGGAGCAAAAGAAAAAATTTATTATTTATAATAAAAGCCTTGACGAATAGGCGGAAAGGTGGTAAAATAAGATTGCGATACAATTAAAAACAACTATGGGCAAAAAGTATACTTCTGGGTGGAAGTGTACCTTTTCGCATTACATAAATCTTTTTGTCTCATAGTTTATGGAAATTATATCGTAGCAAAGCGAAAACACACTTTTATCAGTGCCGTTCGCTTTGCGGGCGGCATTTTTTTATGCTATGCAAGTTTTAAGGAGGCGTTATTATGCGCGGAATGAAAAAGGTTTTAATTGGTTTACTCACTTGCGTAATGGCAGGGGCATTGACCGCTGGCGTAGCGGCTTGCGACGAGGAGGTAAGCAGTGGAAGCGAATCTTCCCAACAAAGCTCGGTTTCGGTAGGCGGAAGCAGTGTTAATAACGAGCAAAGCTCGTATGGCGGTGCAGGAAGCAGTGAAAGCGACGATAGCAGCTCGCCTGAAGATAGCTCGTCTAATGAAGATAGCTCGTCTAATGAGGATAGTTCGTCTATAGAGGACAGTTCTTCTAATGAGGGTAGTTCTTCTTCCGAAGATAGCTCGTCTAATGAAGATAGTTCGTCTAATGAGGATTCTTCGGTGGAAACGCACACGCATGAATGGGACAATGGTGAAGTGACCACTGCGCCTTCGTGTGAAAGTAAAGGTGAAAAAACGTATTCTTGCGAATGTGGGGAAAGCTACACGGAAGAAGTTCCTGCAACGGGGCATAACTATACGCCTTACGTGACGCCTGTAACCTGTGCGGCGCCTGGCTATACCGCTTATGTTTGTACTTGCGGTAATGCAATCATAGGAGATTATATTGCTGCTTTGGGCCACGATTACGTAAACCACGCGGCAAAAGCGGCAACATGTACGGAAATTGGTTGGAACGCATACCAAACTTGCGATAGAGCAGGCTGTACATATAGCACGTATGAAGAAATTGGCGCGCTCGACCACGATTACGTAACACACGAAGCGCAAGAGGTAACGTGTACTACAATCGGTTGGAACGCATATCAAACTTGTGATAGAGCAGGCTGTACGTTTAACACGTATGAAGAAATTGGCGCGCTCGACCACGATTACGTAAATCACACAGCAAAAGCGGCGACGTGTACGGAAATCGGTTGGAATGCATACCAAACTTGCGATAGAGCAGGTTGTACATATAGCACGTATGAAGAAATTGGCGCTCTCGACCACGATTACGTAAACCACGCGGCAAAAGCGGCAACGTGTACGGAAATTGGTTGGAACGCATACCAAACTTGCGATAGAGCAGGCTGTACATATAGCACGTATGAAGAAATTGGCGCTCTCGGCCACGATTACGTAAATCACACAGCAAAAGCGGCGACGTGTACGGAAATCGGTTGGAATGCATACCAAACTTGTGATAGAGCAAACTGTACGTTTAACACGTATGAAGAAATTGGCGCGCTCGACCACGATTATGTAAACCACGCGGCAAAAGCGGCGACGTGTACGGAAATCGGTTGGAATGCATACCAAACTTGCGATAGAGCAGGTTGTACGTTTAACACGTATGAAGAAATTGGTGCGCTTGACCACGATTACGTAAACCACGCGGCGAAAGCGGCAACGTGTACGGAAATCGGTTGGAATGCATACCAAACTTGTGATAGAGCGGGCTGTACATATAACACGTATGAAGAAATTGGTGCGCTCGACCACGATTATATAAACCATAGATGTATAAACTGTGGGGCAGTTAAATATAGTGAAGGCTT
>JAZOVQ010000103.1:0-21320 GCA_045658805.1 Candidatus Scatosoma sp. | reverse complement strand
TATTCTATAATAGACGTAAGAAAACAAAGGGGTTTTTTATGTTTGCTTTTGAATTACAATTTTTAAAGTGGTTAGAATCCGCAAGAACGAGCTTTTTGACGTTTTTGTTTGAGGGGATTACCATTCTTGGGGAAGAAACGCTTATCATTTTACTGGTTGTGGGTTTATGGTTTGCGGTGGACAGCAGATTGGCGCGAAAGGTATTTTTTGTGACGATTTGTTCGATGGGGTTAAACGGAATTATCAAAAATATTGCGCAAGTACCTCGTCCTTTTGAAAAAGGCGTTGTGCCCGTCCGTCGGGAAACGGCAACGGGCTTTGCTTTTCCCAGCGGACATACGCAAAATTTTGCAACTTGCTCCACGGTGTTTGCCATTAAGTTTAAAAAGAAATGGCTGACGGCTTTGGCGGCGGTTTTAATTGCGTTGGTGGCGTTTTCAAGATTGTATTTGGGCGTGCATTATCCCAGCGACGTAATCGTCGGCGTAGCGCTTGGCGTGGGGATGGCGTTTTTGGGTACCTATCTTTTTGAACGTGTACCAGAAGAAAAATTATACCTCGCGGTTTTGGCAATTTTTACGCCCTTTATCGTTTACTTTTTGATTGTAGCCAACGAGCATTTTGCCGATTTCTTTAAAGTATTTGGCATGATGGGCGGTTTAACGCTTATCGCATTTTTGCAAAAAAAGAGCGAACCGCTTTCCTACGGCGTTGCTTGGTGGAAAAAGCTTATCCGTATCGTGATAGGGGTTGCAATGGCATTCGCTTTAAAAGAAGGCTTGAAAATTTTTAAAATGGACAATTTACACGCGGACCTTATCTTGGATGCAATTCGCTATTTCGCCGTTGCTATTGCGGTGGGGTATCTCTGTCCGTTGTTATTCAAAAAAATTAAGATTTAATCAAATGCAACAAACAGCAAAACACGTTGCAAATTTAAAACAATTTCAAAACACAAAGAGTATTTTCTATATGGGTCGCAAAGCAAAAAAGCCTTGTTTTTCAAGGCTTTTTTGTGTTTTTTGCGGTTGTAAGCGTGTTGGCTATATCAAAACGTAAGCTGTAAACGGCAAAAAAGACAAGGTAGAAACCGTCATATTTTTTCTATTTTAACATTTATTGTTAGCTTTGTTCATATTTGGTGAAATTGTCAAGAAAAAATATAAAATTCATAAAAATTTTTCAAAAATTAGGGTAAAAAAGGTTGCAAAATTAAAAATACAGGAGTAGAATATTGTTTACCATCTTACATACATTATATATATAAAAATATATATAAAAACAAAAGCCGACAAAAAGGTAAAGAAAAGTGGACGGCAGGGGTGTGCCCCTTTGTAGGTTGTCCACAACCTACAAAAAAAATCTTTAATAGTAAACAACTTCAAACGAGGTGTATTTATGAAAAAAATATTGAAAAAATGGAGTGCATGGGTATGCGGCGCAATGATGCTGCTTTGCTTGGGCTTCGGTGTTGGTCTTGCAACGGTAATGCCTGCGCAAGAAGCTACGGTGACGGCAAGTGCGGCAACGACGTATTCCGTTGAAGCAATCAGATCGGAAAACAGCAGTTCGGCGCAGCACCTTTACATTGTGCCGAAGGACGGCGACGGTAATTCGTTCGGCGCAGGGAACTGGGACGACGTCTTTGCATTCCGTGCAGGTTCGGGTACGGGCTTGACTCTTAACGGCGACGTGCTTGCTACCAAGGATATCAAGCAACCTGGCTCCTTCTTTATCAATTTGCAGGTAGAGGCTGTATCGGGCGACGTATTGATCCTCGACGGTATTTGGGCGTACGGCGATAAAGAAATTAAGTTCACCAACTGCGCGTTGCGTTACAATGGCAGTGCTTGGGAAACCTGTAAAGCTGTTGCTTTGGGTTCGCTTACGGCAAGCGGTGACGCGGCTACCCTTACGTTGACGAGCAATAAAACGCTTACGGCAGGCGCAAACTTGACGCTTGTAAAGGGCGGTATTTACGTAAACGACGAGGATGCGAACAGCCGAGTAGCTTCTATTAAAACGACGGCAAACGGTGTTACCTTTACCGCAAACATGGAAGACGCCGTTGCGGACGTTGTACACGTAAAAGGGCTTTTGACGGACGGCACGAGCTATTATGCCGTTTTGGAAAGCTATTTCATGTGGGAAGGTACGCAATGGAGAGCGTTGACGGGTTATGGCGCAATTATCAGTAAAGCCGTACCTAAAATCGACGGTCAAACGGCAACCGGTTTCTATCTTCCCGTGGCAACCGATATGGGTATCGCGGGCGACTGGAACAAAACCACTCTTTTAAACGGTCACGGTTTGAAATTAAACGGTAAGCCTCTTGTAGACGGATCGGTTAAATTTATTTCCGGCAACAGCCTTTACGTGGACGTAGCGAGAACGGCGCAAGCAGGGGACGTATTGACGATTAACGGTTTGTATCAACATTCCACTGGTTGCAAAGTGCTTTTCGCGCCCTCGCAGGCATTGCGTTATAACGGTTCTACGTGGGAATATCTTGGTTACACCACGTACGACTTGGACGAAATGACGGTTGCAAGCAGTCAAACGGGTACGCCTGCAAAGCTTTACCTTGCAAGAAAGGACGCAGGCTGGATTCCTGTAAACGCTGCGGACGCCTTCGTTTGTGAAAGCGGTGTAAGCGTTAAGAAGAATGGTGCGGAGATTGATTGCACAATCAAGAGTGTAGGCGGCTGCGTAGTTTTGGAATTTGACGACGTTAACGTAAACGACGTTATCTCTATCGGCGGCGGTACGTTTGTTTGCGACGCGCAACAAGCGAGATATGCAATGAGCGCAAGCCACTTCAAGTGGAATGGTTCCGCTTGGGAAGAAAGCGAAGCGTACGTTAAAACGGAAATTGAATACATAAACGTACACGAAACGGACAACAACAGAAAGGGTTTCTTTGTTGATATTAACCAAAACGTTGGTATTAGCAGCTGGGACGTTGCCTATACGCTTGTAAGCGGCAAAGGCTTTATGTTGAACGGCGAAGCTGTGAAAAACGCATACATTAAGCCCCTCGGCAGCCAACTTCAATTGTACGTAGACGTAGAAAACATTTCCGTACAAAATGGCGACGTATTGACGATTGACGGTACGTTTATGTGTAACGAGGACGGCTTAACGTCGGAAATCATATTCACCAAGACGCAAGCCTTGACGTGGAATGGTATGAGATGGGACGTTGACGGCAAAACGACGTATATTGTAGGTTCGCTTAACCTGCACGCCAACAGCTCGGTGGGCGGCGCAAAAGGAATGAACAACGTTTTGTATTTGCAGAGAGTAGACGGCGAAGCATTGCCTATTTTGAATTGGGATTATGTATTCGTTTATGAAAACGGCGACGGCTTTAAGGTAAACGAGGTTCAAAAAACGATTAGCGTTATGAAGAGTACGGGCGACGGTATGTATTGGGAGTTCGACGGCGTTGCAAGAGGTGACGTTGTGTCCGTTGGCGGTTCGTTCGTTTGTGAAGCGCAAAACGTAAGATACATTATTGAAGAAAGCTATTTCGATTGGGACGGTAGCAGATGGTCGGCGGACGTTGTGTATACGGCGGAATATACCATTGAACACTTGCAACCTACTGCCCCTAGTACGAATGCAGGCGCAAATAACGCGCAAGTATATCTTAAAATTAACGGCACTACGGGCTTGCCTGTACAAACGTGGGATTATAAATTCACGTTGAGAAAGGGCGATGGCTTGTTGGTAAACGGCGTATCCAAGCCTATCTATGAAATGAAGAGTGCTCCCGAAGGTTTGTGGTTGAGCATTGATGCAGTTTCGGCGGGCGACGTTGTTTCCTTGAGCGGTTTGTTCGTTTCGAAAGATTTGAAGACTAAATACGAAATTGTAGAAAGCTCGTTCAAGTACGACGGAAGCAGATGGTTGGGCGTGGCTTCGTACAGCGATGACGAATTGGAATTTTACGACGTTGTAACCAATATTGATATTGGTTGGGATTTGCAACAAACCTTGAGCAGTAGACAAGATTTTTCGGGCGCGACCTATACCAAGAGCGAAAAGAACACGACGGGTTCGATTAAATTCCGCTTCGATTATTATTCGACGAACGTAGCAAGCGACGTAATCAGTTTCCGTATCCGCCCTGCGCATGCATGGGATGATGCTTTGCATTTCCGTATTATTAACGGCGGTATCGAATATTTGGCTCAAGGCAGTTCCTTTAAGTTTGAAAACGAAAAACTTTACCAAATTGAACTTGGCGCTATCAGCGTTAAAAACAGCTCGGTGATTTGGACGTATATCAAAGTGGACGGCGTTTTGGTAGGCACGCTTGATAAAACGGGACTTGCAAACACCGATAACGTAAGTATTTACGTAGAAAACATCGGCGGAAGCACTACGATTACCGATTCCGACCACGTACAAATTACGTACAGCGACGGCAGTGCGGAATACGCGGAAAAGAACGGCGAATATCAGCTTATCGAAAACGCAAATGCAACCTTTATCGGTTGGGTAAACGGCAACACGTTGTATCAAGCAGGCGAAACGATTAACGTAGGCGAAGAAAATATGGCGTTTACGGCGTTTGTGTTTGATTTCGTGTTGAAAGAAGGCGCGGCTATCCGTCTTTCCACGACGGTAGAAGATTCGGGTATTCGTTTCACTCCGATGATCAATACGCAACAGCTTAACTCTTTGACGACGTACGGCGTTAAGGTAAGCTTCGGTACTTTGATTATGCCTTACGATTATTTGAGCGCAGGTCAAGCGCCGAACTTGGAAGACTTTGCTGCAGGCTCGACGGTTTTGCAAATTCCCAACACGGTCTATACGGAAATCAACGGTGCTTATACCGAATATTACGGTGCAATGAAAAAGCTCTACACGCAAAACTACGCGAGAGATTTCGCTGGCCGCGGATATATGGTTATTACGTACACCAACGGCATGACCAAGACCATTTACACGCCTTTCAATGCAGAGGATAACGTTCGTTCCGTACGTACCGTAGCGCAAAAATTCATGGAAGATGAGGCGAATTACGAAAAGATCAGCGCAGTGAAGAAAGCCGTTGTGCAGGCATACGCAACCAGCCCCGATTATGGAAAGAGCGCAAGAACGGCTGCGGCTGCAAGCGTTCAAGAAGGGTATGCAGCGGCATACGTATATAGCAATAAACAAAATCTTGCATAAATAGGAGTTATCATGAAAAAAGAATATCAAGAAGTGAAAATTGAGATGCTCCTGTTTGGAGCAGATATCGTAACCTTGTCGGAAAACGAAAAAGACGACTTGGGCGATGATATTTTCGGGAATTAAGTTATCACCAATACACAGTTTTAGCACAATAGGAAAAGGCGAGAAGAGAGGAAGAAATCCTGCACTTCTCGCCTTATTTTTTTGCATTGCAAAAAACAGGGGGATTTTTCCGACAAGCTATTGACAAGCGAGGGAAAGTGTGTTAGTATAATCAACAAGGGTACGGCGGTCCTAAAAAGGGGATTGGAACAAGCACAGCCGCCATACCGTTTACGCAAGCGGGGCAGGACGTTACAAACGGATACCGAGAACGATTAGCGAGAAAAAACAAAGAGGTTTGATATGAAAATTTTATCCATTGGCAACAGTTTTTCAGAGGACGCGCAAAGATATTTGCATAAATTGGCTAAAAAGGCAGGCGAAGATATTACGACAGCCAATTTGTTCATTGGGGGTTGTTCCTTGTGTTCGCATTTCATTAATGCATTGGAGGGCCATCCTTCCTACGATTTGCATATCAACGGGGAGTTTGTAAAAAACCGCGTTGGCATAAAAGAGTTGTTGAGTAGCGAAGATTGGGATATTATTACCCTTCAACAAGCCAGCCAATACAGCGCAAAATACGAAACGTACACGCCCTATATCGAAAGACTTGCGGAGTACGTTAGGGAGCAGTGTCCGCGCGCAAAAATATACGTCCACCAAACGTGGGCGTATGAGGAAAGCAGCCGTCGATTGGCTTACGTCGGCGGTTTTGCGACGGCGCAGGAAATGTGGGAAGGTATCCAAAACGCTTGTCAAAGGGCGGCGGATTCCATTCAAGCGGACGGAATTATTCCCTGCGGAAAAGCAATGCTGCTTTCTACGAAAATGGGCATTGATAAAATACATAGAGATACCTTCCATGCCTCGTTGGGCGCAGGGAGATACTTGCTTGCTTTGACGTGGTATAAGGCGTTTACGGGAAAGGATATTTCGGGCGATAGCTTTGACGATTTTGAAGAGCCTGTTACCGCCGAGGAGCGCGTAATCGTTATCAAAGCGGTGAATAAGGCGTTTGAGGGCTAAAAAAGCTTATAAAACGAGGAGGAATTGTTATGAAAAAGGCGAAAACGTGGGCAATTATCTTTGCTGTGCTTACGGAAATATTGCTGTGCGCTATGTGCGTGACGGTAGGGTTTTCGTACAGCAATGCCATTTGCGAAATGAACCATAAAGGCGCAAGCGCGCCGCCCATTGTATCGTTGATTGTTGCCATTCCTTTTTTGGTGGGAATTGCAATCACCTCGTACATGGTATACTTCTTTTATAAAAAATGGAGAGAAAAACAACAAAATTGAGCAAGAAAAGGCAGGATTTTTTACCGCGCGGTATGGTATGATAATTTTGCTGGAGGCGGACGGGTATGGAATGGCTGTGGTGTATTCGTAAAACGATAGAATGGATAGAAAAAAACCTCACCGCGGAAATTTCCGTAGAGGAGATTGCTGCGCAGGTTTACGTGTCACCCTTTTTCCTGCAAAAGGGCTTTTCGGTGATAACGGGATATTCGTTGGCGGAATATGCACGTAACCGCAAGCTGTACCAAGCGGCGCTCGACCTCAAGGCGACGGACGAGAAAATTATTGATTTGGCATTCAAGTACGGTTACGAAACTCCCGAAAGCTTTACAAGGGCGTTTACGAGGTTTCACGGCAGTACGCCTACACAAGTCCGTTTGGGGGCAAAGGTACGCACTTTTCTCCCGTTGGCAATTGATATCAACATACACGGAGGCAATCAAATGAAAGTGAAAATTAAGAAAATGTTTCCCTTTAAAATTATCGGGTTTCAAAGGGAATTTAACAGTATGGAAGAGCAGGAAAAAATCCCTAAATTTTGGGACGAAATCAACGAGCAGTTTGCGGAAATTTATGCAGGCAAAGCGCCTGTGACGGCGCAGGAAAAGGCGGTTGTGGACAATTGCGTGGGGGAATACGGCGTATGCCTTGGGGAAGAAAAGGGTAAGACGAAGTATATCATTGCAGGCAAATACACGGGCGGCGAAGTGCCGGAAGGTATGACCGTTTGCGAAATTGAAGGGGGAGATTTTGCCGTTTTTGAGTGTATCGGGCCTATGCCTGACGCCATTCAAAGTGTATCTATGAGAATTTTTAAAGAATGGCTGCCCGGCAACCCCGATTATCAATTGGCGCGCGACGTCACGATTGAGTGGTACGATTGTGTGAACGGAACGGTGGACGATCCCGATTATCGCAGTGCCGTTTGGTTGCCTGTAAAAACCAAAGAAAATAGCGTTCAATAAAGACATGCCCCCGCGGTTTTGAAAACTGCGAGGGCTTTTTTATGTATTTATTTGTTTTTTCGCATTTGGCTGGGGGTAATGCCAAACGTCTTTTTGAACACGTGGTTAAAATAACTGATACTGGTATAATTGAGCTCCGCGGCGTTTACCGAAGGGCATTTGCTTAACGACCTTACGGGTAGAGCGGAATACGTAAACGACGCGTTGGTGGATTCGCAAGGCGTATCTTCCGAAGACGGTTACGTAAAAATAATTACGCCCAACTGGGGCTCGGTAAATTATTGGTTTGACGAAAGCGTAACGATCAACGAATACGCAAGCGTAACCATGCGCATTTACGTGCCTGCAAATTCGCCTTTGTTGTATTTTGGTTACGCAACGACGGACGCTTGGAACGTAGAAAACTCTCCTAAAGTCTATGAAGCAGGGCTTCACGAACATAAGACGGGAGACGTGCCTTATCAAGAAATTACGGATGGTAAATGGTTGAATTTGACCATTCCTTTGTCGATGTTTGGCGAAGAGGGTTCTGCGTTGAAGGGTATTTCTATCTGTGCGGCCTCCTCTAAAGACGCTAACAACGTATACGTTGGCGGTGAATTGTACGTAGATTATATCACGGTAAACTACGGCTTGGCGGAAACTGATCTTGTCTATCAAGACAAGGTGTTGTATAATAAAATTATTGCCTGCGCAAACGGCAGTGCGGCGCAATTGGCTTTGATTGAAAAATACAGCGCACTCTCCGAGCTTCTTACCGAAGAAGAAAAAGCAACCGAATTGCATCAATTAAACGTAGCGGCAATCAACGCTATTATCGATGCTTACTTTGCATATTCCACGACGACGGTTATTACGGACAACGTAGCTACCGCAACGTTTGGCGGTGAAATTGTCAGTGAAATCGCTGCACCTACGGTTGAAGCAAGCGCAAGCCAATTCAAGGGCGTATACGGCAGCTTCTCGTACATGACGGGCGAACCTACCGCTCCTACAATGTTCACGATGAAAGTATTTGATTACTCGGCATACGACGAAGTGGAATTTGGCGTTGCATTTGCAGTAACGGCGGAAAGAGGTGTTATCAACGTCTGCGGCGAAACGTACAGCATTCCTGAAAGCTTGATTGGTCACTGGTATAAGATGAAGGCGGTTATCGCTGACGGTTACTTGACGTTGGTTGACGCTGGTTCGTCCCTCGACGTTACGGCGATGGATACCAACTATTCGCAATATGGCTACTTCTTTAAGGTAGCGCTTCCCGAAAACGTATTGAACGGCGGCGAAGGCATGACGATTGGTATCGACACTGCAAAGAGCTGGATGTGGTTCGAAGTTACCGAAATGAACGCAACCTCTTCCACGATGACGTCAGAAACCCTTATTTCTAACGTAGTTGCAAGCGCAACGGTTGGCGGTGAACCTAACGTTCCTGCAATTGAAGCAAGCGCTAGTAAGTTCAAGGGTAAGGTAGAAACCTTCTCGTACATGACGGGTAACCCCAACGTTCCTGCAATCTTCACGCTTAACAAGGTAAATTACGATTTTTACGACGAAGTAAGCTTCTACGTTGCAATGGCAGTTACGGGTGACAGAGGCGTTCTCAACGTTTGCGGCGAAACGTATAGCATTCCTGCAAGCTTGATTGGTCACTGGTATTACATGAAAGCGGTTATTAAGAACGGCTACTTGACGTTGGTTGACGCAGGTTCGAGTGGTGACGTTAAGACGAGAGATACCAACTATTTGCAATATGGTTACTTCTTCAAGGTAGCGCTTTCCGAAGACGTATTGAACGGCAAGGAAGCTTTGACGATCGGTGTTGAAACCAGTCCTGCATATATGTGGTTCGAAGTTACCGAAATGACCACTGTTAAGGCAATTAAACACATATCCTAACAATAAAACACGGTCACGGAAGTAACAAAACAAAAGACAGCGGGCAGGAGAAAAAACTTCTGCCCGTTACTATTGACAGATAACAAAATTCATGTTATAATAACCAAGCTACGGCGTGTAAGCCGCGGCGGTAAGGAGAAAAAAATATGCGTAAAATACCCACCATTGCATTTATGTATGATTTTGATAAAACGCTTTGCGACGAGGATATGCAAAATTATAGCTTTATACCCAATTTGGGCATGACGACGGAAGAATTTTGGTCGGAAACGGAAGCGTTCCGTAAAAAGCATTATATGGAAGGTATCCTTGGATATATGTATTATATGATGTACAAATGCGAGGAAAAGGGCATTCCGTTTACCAAGGAATATTTGCGCTCTTTAGGCAAGGACGTCAATTTCTATAAGGGCGTGCAAAACTGGTTTAAACGTATCAATCAATACGGCGAATCTATCGGCGTAAAAATTGAACATTACGTTATTTCCAGCGGTTTGAAGGACATCATTGACGGCTCGGCTATCAAGGACGAATTTAAAAAGATTTTCGCTTGCCAATATTATTTTGATGAAAAGGGCAAGGCAATTTGGCCGAAAATTGCTATCAATTATACCCAAAAAACGCAGTATATTTTCCGTATTTCCAAGGGGATTTACGATGAAACGGACAGTAAAAAAGTAAACGAAAAAATGGCGGACCGCGTGGTTGCATACCAAAATATGGTATATTTCGGCGACGGTATCACGGACATTCCTTGTATGACCTTCGTGAAAAAGCAAGGCGGTATCTCTATCGCATTGTACCCGAAGGGCAAGAAAAACAAAGTTACCAATTTGCTTTTGGATAACCGCGTAAATTATATTTGCTCGGCGGATTATCAAGAAGGGAGCGATTTGGATTCCTTGGTGAAATGTATCATTCAAGAAATGAAGCTTTCGCACGTGTTGCAATTGAAGCAAAAGCAACAAAGAAGCCGAGAATCGAAAAACGCAGGACAACAAAACTGATATGGAAGAAATTATTTTACTCGTTTTAGAAATTGTCGGGACAATCGCCTTTGCGGTGTCGGGCGCATTCGTTGCTATTAAGGCAAAGCTGGACGTGTTCGGCGTACTGTTTGTGGGGTGTATCACGGCGGTTGGGGGCGGTATCACGCGAGATTTATTGATGGGTTGCACGCCGCCTGCCATTTTTAGCAATTTGTACATTTTGCTTATTGCCGCAGTGACTTCGGCGGTGGTGTTTGTGCTTTCGTATATCAAGCGCAAGCGCTTTCACGAAATAGAAAAGCGTATCGAACATATCAACAACGTTTTCGATGCTTGCGGTTTGGCGGCATTTTCGGTAATGGGTACGCAGGTTGCCTTTGCGGAAGGCTTTGGCAATAACGCTGTGTTTGCCATACTCATGGGTATGCTGACGGGTGTATTCGGCGGTGTGTATAGGGACATTTTGACGGCAACCACGCCGTATATTTTCAAAAAACACGTGTATGCGTTGGCGTCCATTGGCGGCGCAATGGTCTATTACGTGTTGCGGGTATGCATTGGCGGCGATAACGGTACGCTTATTGCTTCTATCGTGGCGATGGGGCTTGTCGTTACCATTCGTATGCTGGCGGCGAAATATCGTTGGAGCTTGCCCAAGGTGCATTTGGAGGAGGCGGCTTTAGACGAAATGCCGCAAGAAGAAAGCGAAAAACTCTCTTAAAAAACTAAAAACGAAAATATATTCCAAAAGCCGTTGGGGTTTTTGGAATATATTTTTATTTAGGCGGCTGTTAATTGCGTTTTCGGGCGGATTGAAATTGCTTGAAAAAAATGCAAAAATGTGATATAATATAGAATGGTTTGGTTGCAGCCGAACTCAAAAGAGGTTAAACGTATGAAAAAGAAATGGATTTGCCTGATTGTAAGCGTGTGTATGTTGTTTTCTTCCTGCGGCGGTTTGGTAAACGCTGGCAATAACAACACCAACAACACTTCTTCGCAACACAGCGAAAGCGCGGAAGGCTCGGATAGCGAAAATACGGAAGAGAACGAAGCGTCGGATAGCTCGGATAATTTGGATAATTCGGAAACCTCGGGAAGCGACGAGGATAGCGAAAACAGCGAAAGCGCGGAAGATAGTGAAAATAGCGAAAGCGCGGAAGATAGTGAAACGTCGGAAGGGACGGAAACGGACGAAGATTGCGCGCATGTTGACGGGGAAAACGACGGCGTTTGCGACGAATGTTATAACAGTGTTATTTCGACGGTGGATTTGTTTGCAATCAACGATTTACACGGGAAGTTTGCGGATAACGATTCGCAGCCTGGCGTAGACGAGCTGACAACCTATTTGAAGAATGCCAAAGCCAACAATGAAAACACGTTTGTGTTCTCGTCGGGGGATATGTGGCAGGGCTGTGCGGAATCCAACCTTACCAAGGGTAAAATTGTGACCGATTGGATGAGTGAAGCAGGCTTTGTTGCAATGACGTTGGGTAATCACGAATACGATTGGGGTAGTGAAGCGGTGGTGGAAAACGCCGAGCTTGCGCAGTTCCCCTTCCTTGCAATCAACGTGTACGATAGGGAAACCAACCAACGCGTTTCCTATTGCGACGCTTCTATTATGATTGAACAAAACGGTGTAAAAATCGGTTTGATTGGCGCGATTGGCGATTGCTATTCGTCCATTTCTTCGGACAAAACGCAAGACATTTATTTTAAAACGGGTACGCAGCTTACCGCGCTTGTCAAAGCGGAATCGGAAAAGCTTCGTTCGCAGGGCGCGGATCTTATTGTTTATTCCTTGCACGACGGGTATGAGGAGTCGGCAAGCGGCACGCAAGCGGTGAGCGCTTCGGAAATTTCCTCTTATTATGATATTTCCCTTTCCAAGGGCTACGTTGACGTAGTTTTCGAGGGGCATACGCATCAAAATTACGTGCTGTTAGATTCGGAAGGGGTGTACCATTTGCAGGGCGGCGGCGACAACGACGGCATTTCGCATGCGAAGCTGTACGTCAATACCGTAACCGACAGCGTAGAGGTGGAAAAGGCGGAATACGTGCCTACCAGCCGTTACGCGTCCTTGCAGGACGATCCTATCGTGGCGGAATTGCTTGAAAAATACAGCGCGGAAATTTCTATGGCAGGGCAGGTGCTTGGCAACAATTCGAGATACCGTTCCAGCACGGTTATTCGTAAGCTGGTTGCACAGCTCTATTATGAAAAGGGCATGGAAGTATGGGGAGATGAATACGACATTGCGCTTGGCGGCGGTTTTATTAGCGTAAGATCTCCGTATGTATTGGAAGCAGGGCAGGTAATTTACGGTAACCTTGTGGACATTTTGCCCTTTAACAATCCTATCGTATTGTGTAGAATTTCGGGTAAAAAATTAAAAGATAAGTTCTTTGAATCGACCAATAGCAATTATTATATCCATTATGGTGAATACGGCGAAGCGTTAAAAGACAATATCAATCTTGCGACGGCGTATTACGTAGTTACCGACACGTACACGTTGCAATACACCGCCAACGGCTTGACGGAAGTGGCAAGATTGGACGAAACCACGTACGCAAGAGATTTGGTTGCGGAATATATTAAAAAGGGCGGATTTGCGTAAAACGAATCGTCGTAAAATAGCTTTTCGTGAAACAGCTTTGCGTAAAACGGATTTACGTAAATGCCCACAGCCAAAAGGCGTAAAAGGAGAAAAGTAAACCATGTTTGAACAGGTTTTAGAAGAAGTAAAAAAATATTCGACCATTATCATTCATAGACACACCAGCCCTGACGGGGACGCGTTGGGCAGTCAAATCGGCTTAAAGCATATCCTTTGCGACAACTTCCCTGAAAAGGAAGTGTATATCGTCGGGGACGAAGCCAAGCGTTACGCTTTTATGGACGGCTCGGTAATGGATGAGGTAGCGGATGAAAAATACGATGGCGCGTTGGCGTTTATCCTCGATTGCGGCTCTGCCTTTTTGATTTCGGACGAACGTTATAAAAAAGCGGCGAAAACAGTGCGTTTCGACCACCATTTGTTTTGCGAAAAAATTGCGGAAGTAGAAGTGGTAGATTCCTCCTACGAAAGCTGTTGCGGTTTGGTTACCGAGTTCGCTTTGGAATGCGGTTTGAAGCTTTCGCCCGCTTCGGCAAAAGCGTTGTATACGGGTATGATAACCGATTCTGGACGATTCCGTTACGATTCGACAACGGCAAACACTTTCCGTTTGGCGTCCGCTTTGATGGAGCAAAAGTTTGACCTGGGCTCTATTTACAGCGAATTGTACGCCGACGAATTGGCTTCGGTGCAGCTTCGCGCGAAGTTCATTTTAAAAATTCAGCGTACCGACAGCAGAGTGGCGTATATCTATACGACCAAAGAGGAGCTTGCGGCAAGCGGCGCGGACACCTTTACCGTTTCTCGCGGAATGGTAAACACGATGTCGGATATTCGCGGTGTGGATACGTGGGTAAACTTTACGGAAACGGATGAAAAGATTTTTGTGGAAATTCGTTCCAGCAAATATAATATCAACCCCATAGCGGTAAAATACGGAGGCGGCGGACATAAAAAAGCCAGCGGCTGCTCGGTAAGCAGCAAGGAAGAAGCAATGGCGTTGCTTGCCGACCTCAATGCTTTATCCGCGACGGAAGCAGGGGAATAAAGGAGAAAAACTATGCACGAAAGTATGCAAAAAATATTAGACAAAATTAAAGAAGCGGATAAAATTTTCATTTTCCGCCATTTCCGTCCCGACGGCGATGCAATCGGCTCCACCAAGGGCTTGGCGGAAATTTTGAAATTGACCTATCCCGAAAAGAAAATTTATTTACAAAATGCAGATTTTTCCGATTATCTTGCTTTCCTTGGTCCTGAAGACGAGCTTCTTCCCGACGAGGAATATGCGGACGCATTGGGTATTGTTTTGGATACGGCGACAGGCAAGCGCATTTCCAACCAAAAATACACCCTTTGCAAGGAACTTATTAAAATTGACCACCACATTCCCGTAGAATCGTACGGGGCAATCGAATGGGTGGAAGAAGAACGTTCTTCTACCTGCGAAATGGTAGCGGCGTTCTATAACGCATTCAAGGACGAATTGAAAATTGACAAGCAAGCGGCGACGTATATTTTCACGGGTATGGTAACCGATTCGGGTAGATTCCGTTTCCGTGACGTATCGGGCGAAACGATGCGTTTGGCTGGCAGTATGCTTGAACAAGGCATTGACGTGGACGTAATCTACGCCAACTTGTATATGAAGGATTTTGACACCTTTAAGTTTGAATCTTACGTTTACAAAAAGATGAAAATCAGCGAAAACGGCGTTGCTTCTCTTTTTGTGGATAAGAAAATGAAAAAGAAATTCAACCTCTCCAACGAGGCGGCAAGCGCGTCCGTTTCGTATATGGATTCGATTAAGAACGCACTTATTTGGATTGCGTTTATTGATTCGGGCGATGGCAGTATCCGCGTAAGATTGCGTTCGAGATTTGTGACGATTAATGAGCTTGCGGAACGCTACAATGGCGGCGGCCATGCCTGCGCGGCAGGCGCAACGGTGCATTCCAAAGCGGAAATGAATGCATTGCTTCGTGACGCGGAAGAACGCATTAAGGAATATAAGAGCAATAACGAGGGCTGGTTATGAAAATTTTAATTACGAACGACGACGGTATTGAAAATATCGGTATCCGCTTGCTTGCCGAATGGGCGAAAAAATTGGGCGAAGTGACGGTGGTTGCCCCCAAGGTGGAACAAAGCGGCAAGAGTCACGCTATTGATTTCGTTACGGACGTGGAAGTAAAACGCGTGCCGTTTGTGGAGGGCGTAACGGCGTATTCGATGGCGTCCACGCCTGCCGATTGTATTCGTTTTGGCGTTTTGGGTTTGAAGCAAAAATACGATTTAATTTTATCGGGTATCAACAAAGGGGTAAACCTCGGCGCGGATCTTGTGTATTCGGGTACGGTGGGCGCTGTGTTTGAAGCTGCGAGAATGGACACCCCCGCCATTGCCCTTTCGGCTTTCCCCGACGGGCAGGAAATTGCGGTGAAATATTTGGACCAAGTGTATGAATATATCGTAAAAAACAACCTCTTTGCCGAAACGCCGCTCTACAACGTCAACATTCCTAACGACGTGAAGGGCTTGCGAATGACCTATCAAGGCTCGCAATATTTCTCGGATGAGTTTATCCCTAAAGGGAACGATTTGTATATGCAACAAGGGGAGCCTATTCCCGACGTTTGTCCTAACGATATGGACAGAGATACGGTGGCAATTGGGCATGGCTATATCACCGTTACGCCCTTGCTTGCTACAAGAACGGATATGGCGACGTTTGAAAAATACAGAACCAAATAATATATGAAAACAAACCCCGAAAACGGGCTTAAAATGAAACAAAGCAGGGCTTCTCGATAGAAGTCCTGCTTTTATATATATCGTCTTAATTTCGGCTTATTTTGAGCGTTTTAGCAAAAAAATTTAGAATGTAAATAAGCGCTTTTATTTTCCACAAAATAGGTAATGGACATAGGGGAAACCCTGCTTATTTCAGGCAAAGGCTGTAAGGAAACCTCGACGTAAGGGGTGGGGTTGTAGTTGCTCGTGCTGGAAAGCGTGCCGCCGCCCGTTACGTTGCCAAACGTTTCGCCCCAACCGCCCTCATAATTGAGATATTCTTGGAAATCGTTATAATGGTTATAGGTATAGAAAACGTGGAATTCCCCAATTTCGTACACGCCGTTGCCGTTTAAATCTTCCTTGCCGTAAACGATGCGCGCCGCGCCACGCGTAATGCTTACGCCGTCGTTGTAAGTTTTAATGGGGTAGGAGGGGTCGCAATCGGTACCCGTAGTGCCGATATCCATTTCATAATAATGCAAGCTGCCGCCGCAACCGCTAATGTTGGGCAATTCAGGCTCGTATGGATAACGATAGGTATCGCCCGAAAACGCCGTATGGTTTAAACGGAGATATTCTCCCCAAACGCTGGAGGAGGGGGATTCGTTTTTGGACGTGGTGTAATTGGCGGGATAGGTGCCAAAGGCGTAAACGTACGCCGCCACTTCTTCTAACGTAATATACGCGCCGTTTTTAAACACTTGGAAAGCGGCGTTGCCGTAAACGTCCACAACGGTGTAGGTCGTGCCGTCCTCGGAGAGGAGCATTTCGCTGTTGCGGATATATTGATTGCCGTTTTGCGGACGATTGCTTGCCAAAGTAGGCGCTTGGTCGGGTACGGTCAATTCCCCCGACATAAAGCCGTGTTTACTGCGATAATATGCGTCTGCATAATCGGTTGCAGGCGTATAATCGGCGTAGAATTCGTTTGCCGATACCCCAACGTAGGGATCGTCCTCGGCAGGGGGGATTACTTTATCGCTTTCGTAGGAAAGAAGTAAACAGCCCTTGTCAAATTCGATAATGCCCTTATAATTTTTGATACGGCCGTAGACAGTAATGACGTCGCCAACGTCAATAACGTCCGCGCCCTCGCCCGTCAAACGATAACACATTAACGGCTTATTTTCCCTGCCTTTGATAACAAAGTAAACGGTAATGCGGTCGTTGTAGGCGTCATACGGCGTGTCAATGCGGGTAATCGTACCCGTCAACTGCTGATACCCGTCGAGATAGTCGCCGTTTTCCAGCTCGTATGCCAAATCCACCGTTTCTTGCCATAAGGGCAGGTCGGGGTGGTCTTGCGCTTCCTCTTTCTCTTCCTCTTCCTCGCTATCGAAAACACTTTCGTCAGCGGAGCTATCCTCCTCTTGCACGTCCTCTTCTTCAGAATTGGAGCTGTCCTCGCTATCGGGAAAAGACTCCTCGGCGCTTTCGCTCACCGTGGAATGTTCGGAAGCTTCAGAGCTTTCGGAATTGGTCGAATTGGAGTTGCCCAAAGCGGGAACGTTGCACGCCGCGGCGGAAAGCGCAAGCGCGGAAACGGACAGCAATACAAGGGCAAGCTTTTTAATTTTGCGCATAAAGAAAATCCTTTTTTATGTTTATGTCAATTGTATTATAGCACAATAGTAAGCTTTCGTCAATGCATTATGGTAAGGAAGAGGGGAGCGAATAAAAAACACTCTCGTGTGTTTCCACACGAGAGCGTATTTTTTGTTTAAGCCTATCCGATTAAGCGGTGTAAACCGTAATGGAGTTAGCACGGCCTTGAGCAGCCGTCATCGACATGGTCCAGCTGGTGGTAGCGGAAGCCAATTCAACCGTAATGATCGAACCGTCTACGGTTACCGTCGAGCCGTCAGCGATGGAATCTTTAATACCGTTCATGTATTTAACGTCGAAACCAGAGCAATCGAATACGATCTTCGTGAAAGCGGAGGTGTATTCAATGATAAGGTCGGAGTTCTTGTAGAAACGTGCAGGGTTGCTGTAGTCAGCAACGTTGGTGCTGCTACCAGCCTTGTTGTTGGTAATCTTAATGCCGTTTTGTTCCCAAACTTGGTGTTCGGTGTCAAATTCCGTACGCTTGGAAACATCGTCGAAGGTGATGGTTGCTTGACCAGCAACAACTTCTTCTGCAGGGGGTTCGCCGTATACGAAAGCTTCAAGGTAGCAACCAGCATCAAATTCGATGGTGCCGTTGAAGTTCTTGATGATACCGGAAACGGTGATGGTGTAGCCTTTTGCAAGTTCTTCTGCGCCGTTACCTGCCAAACGATAGCACTTGAATGCCTTATCCAAAACTTTCATCGTAACGGTGATGTTTTGATATTCGGAATCGAATGCGGTGTCGATAGAAGTTACAACACCCGTCAAGGTTACGTTGTTAGCGAAAGCTTGGCCGCTGGGAAGAGCGTAAGCTGCTTCAACGATAGCTGCTTCGGTGTTGGGGATTACGTTTACAACAAATTCCTTCGTCAAAACTTCATCGCCAAGCGTCAAGGTTGCCGTAAGGGTAGCGCTTGCTTTAACGTCGCCTACCGTCAAGGTAACGGTACCGTTGTTATAGGATGCGCAGTCGCCTGCAACTTCCCAGGTGATTGCAACGTCGGGATAAGCTTCGCCAAGTGCGGGAAGGTTAGCGATCGTGCTGTTGCCAATGTAGTTCAAGGAATCCAACTTAAGCTTGTTGTATTCGTCAGCAACTTTCGATGCGTCGGAAACTTCGCTTCTGTTGATGGGCGTCTTGAGGAATGCAAGGTTGGTATCAGCACCCGTAACGTGGGTCATAGCGGAACCGCTAATCGTCATGTGCGTGGAATAGTTACCGAAGTAGAATTCCGTCGTAGCGCCGTCTCTGTCAACGATGGTCGTCGTCATCGTGCCGATATCTGCGTTCCATACGAATACGGATACGGGAGCGGTATCATATACGATGTTGTTGTGGCCGCCGTCAGCGCTTACACGCATACCCATGTATTGCTTAACGTCGCCGCTCATGAAGTAGGGGTAGAATTCCGTCGTGCTGCCTGCAACGTATTCAACGAATACGTCAACAGCTTCGCTGATGTCTTCGGAGGTTGCGAAATAGTAACCGCTCATTTTACCGTTGAAGTAGCAATCCTTTTCTTTCGTGGATTGATATGCGTGCAATTTGTATGCAACGCCTTCTACGGGAGCAGATTCGATAGCAGCCCAAACTTCTTCTTGAAGTGCAAGGACTTTACGGTTGAAACCAACGGAGATGGTGTTGCCATCGGGGTCAGCAATCGTAGCCGTCAAAACGTAGTCGAGGTCAGCGGAAAGCATTTCGTCAACGTTTACGGTCGTTTCGTTTTCACCAACTTCCAAAACAACGCCTTCGGTAACGCTTACGCTCCAGGTGATGGTGTACGTAACTTCGCTTACAACAACTGCGTTAAGCACTTTGTAGTCAGCGCTAACTTCAACGTTCTTTTCCTTGTACAAGCTTCTAACGTAAGCTTTAGCGCCTTCAAGGTTGTATGCGCTTTCTTCGTTTTCGCTGTCGTTGTTGCTTTCTTCGTTTTCGCTGTTTTCGCTGTTTTCGTTTTCACTTTCTTCAGCATCGCTTTCGTCGCCGTCTTCAACGGATTCGGTGTTTTCAACACTTTCAGTGTTTTCAACCGATTCGGTATTTTCAACCGATTCGCTGGAGCCGCCGCCCAAAAGTGCGTTGAAATCGCAAGCAGTGAAGCAGCCGAGGCACATAAACGCTGCGAGAGCGCCTACCAAAAATTTCTTCATAAGAGTTTTCTCCTTATTAAATATATTTTTTTAATTTTTTATCAATTAGTGGATAACGATGTTCTTCCAGTTGAATACCTTTACTTGGTATTTGCCGCTGGTCGAATAGAAGTCGATAATACCCGTAACGTCAATGGTCTTGCCGCTAAGCTGGTTTGCCGTAATCATATCGCCGTTTTCGTCGTACAATACAACCGTACGCACGGAAATGGTTTGACCGTTAGGAGCTTCGCAGGTAAGGGACATAGCGCCGTCGCTGTCGCCGCCGTTGTTGGTGGTGCTTACGCGGGTAACTTTCAAGTTTTTCATCGTAAGCGAAGTGTTGATTGCAAGCTCTGCATAATCAAATTCCTTGCTTACCGTTTCGCCGTTTGCTTCTTCCGTATCTACGGTTACTTTGCCGAGGAAGGTTTCAGCCGTCGTTTCAACGTTTGCCGTCGTATATTTTACGTCGTCAAGACGTTGTACGTTTTCGGGATCCTTCTTATTGAATGCGTTGTAGCGAAGGTCGGAAACTTGATAGGTGCCGCCTTGTTCCCAATAGGAAACGGAACCAACTACGCGCACTTTGTTACCAACTGCCATAATTTCGGGGATAGCCGAAGCGGGGTTGTAACCATAGTAAGCATAGATACCGTACCACATATCCGATGCGCTGTCGTAGTTTTCAATGTATACGCCTTGGCTGGAATAATAGGAAACGTAGCCTTCAAATGCAACGCGCAAACCGTTGTACGTATCAATGTTCGTACGAAGTTCCTTCAAGTCAAGTTCGATTGCCGTACCATAATAGAAATCGGGATCCTTTTCGTTGGAGAACACGTGAAGCTTCAATACGCTTGCTTGGTAAATAGCTTGCGAGCAAATTTCACCGTAACGGGTGGAGCTTGCTTTCGAGCCTACTGCCAAACCATTTTGCAACAATTCGAGGTTCAAGTTACGATAATCGCTTTCGCCTGCGGGACGATACCATACCCAAACGAGGTATCTTTCACCCGTAGAGTCAACTTCCCAATCCGCGCCGTCCGTTTCAACGATAATCGAATCAGCGGAGCTCAATGCAGTTCTCGTGAAGTTGGAAGCTTTTTTGCCCCATTCTTCAATTTGACCAGTGGATTCGGGCGTGTTTACAGCAAGGTATCTTGCTTTCAAAATATCCTGTGCGTTAAAGCCGGGCGTGGTGTTGAAATGGGTGGTGTCACCGTCGATAAACGCGCGAACGTCAACTTCCATTTTCTTGGTTGCCGTGCTTTCCATATCCAACTTAAGGTTGGCAACGTAGTCAACGGGGTCGGTAATGGTAGGCTGTTCTTCTTCAGGTGCGCTTTCGGAAGCAGATGCGGATTCTTCCACCGATTCCGAAACGGACTCGGATGCGGAGTTTCCTCCGCCGCCGAGCAATTCACAACCAGCTGCGCCAAGCGTCATGCCAAACGCGAGAAGGAGGGTTAATAATTTCTTAATCATAATCGTTTACCTGTTTCTTCTAATTTTTAAGTGAGAATACAAATTAAGAATAGTCCATTTCAAGTTCTTCAATGGTTTCTTCGAACTTGTTAGCAACGTACGTTTCGATACCAGCTGCATCTGCAGGAGCGTTTATGAAGCAAGCTTGGATAAGCGTTGCAACTGCTTCACGAGCCGCAGACGAACCGTCGAATGCGGGGGATACATAGTAGTA
>JAZOVQ010000102.1:0-16364 GCA_045658805.1 Candidatus Scatosoma sp. | reverse complement strand
ACACAACGTTGCGCTATGCTTGTCGTATATGCGTCAAATGCAAGCAAGACAAGGAAACCGCGGCTTTCCCGACGGGAGTTTACTTGATCGTAAACGAGCAAGGGAAAACGTAAGGTTGGCACAACGTTGCGCTATGCTTGTCGTATATGCGTCAAATGCAAGCAAGACAAGGAAACCGCGGCTTTCCCGACGGGAGTTTACTTGATCGTAAACGAGCAAGGGAAAACGTAAGGTCGACACAACGTTGCGCTATGCTTGTCGTATATGCGTCAAATGCAAGCAAGACAAGGAAACCGCGGCTTTCCCGACGGGAGTTTACTTGATCGTAAACGAGCAAGGGAAAACGTAAGGTTGACACCGTATTGCGCAGTATTTCACGCATATACTCTTACTTTAACTGTTCGTCCGTCTTCCCAAACCTTCTAGTTCTTTTCGAGAATGCGACTATTGCCTTATCGAGGTCTTTGTCGGAAAATTCGGGGAACATTTTATCGGAGAAATACAGCTCGGCATACGCCGCTTGATACAACAAAAAATTGGAAAGCCGCACTTCTTTGCCCGTACGAATAATCAAATCGGGATCGGGCAATCCACCCGTATACAACAGGCTGGAAAAGCTTTCTTCCGTCACTGCTTCCCCTCTTTTCACCGCTTCGTTTACCGCATGCACAATTTCGTCACGCGCGCCGTAGCAAACGGCTACGTTAATGCCCTTGCCCTCAAAATGCGCCGTTTCCGCTTCCGATTCCCTGATAATTTTTTGACAATCTTCAGGCAAAAGCGAAATGTCGCCAATGGAGCGAAGACGTACGCCGCGCGCGCAAATTTTACCGAAATATTCCTTAAAGTGATTACGGAACAAATTGAACAACCCGTCAAGTTCTTCCTTGGGGCGTTTTAAATTTTCGGTAGAAAGCGCATATACGGTGATATAATCCACGCCTATATCAAAAGCGTGTTCCATCAAACCGATCATACGTTCCATGCCGCATTTATGCCCATAGGAACGAGGCATCAGGCGCTTTTTCGCCCAACGCCCGTTGCCGTCCATAATGATAGCGATATGCTTAGGAACGTTTGCGTTTTGTAACAATTTATTCTTACGCATAATCTTAAACGGTCATCAATTCCTTTTCTTTCGCTGCGATAATTGCTTCAAGTTTGGACATGTAGCCGCTTACCGACTTTTCAACGTCTGCTTCACAGCCAGCTGCTTCGTCTTCGGAAATTTCTTTCGCCGTCTTCATTTTTTTAATGGTATCCATAGCGTCACGGCGGTGGTTACGAAGGGCAACCTTCGATTCTTCGCCCATCTTTTTCGCTTGCTTAACAAGCTCTTTTCTGCGTTCTTCGGTCATATCGGGGAACACAAGACGAATTACGTTACCATCGTTAGAGGGCGTAAGGCCGATATTGGATTGCAAAATTGCCTTTTCAACCGCTTTCAAAAGAGATTTATCCCAAAGGCTGATTTGCAAACATTTTGCGTCCAAAGCGGAAACGTTGCCAAGCTCGATAAGCTTGCTCATACCGCCGTATGCTTCCACTTCCAAACGGTCCAAAATACGAGGGTTTGCTCTGCCCGTACGGATTGCGCCGTAATCTCTGTCCAAAGCGTTAATCGTATTTTCCGCTCTTTCTTCCAACTCAAACATCATTTCTTCAATTTTTTCGTTTTCAATCATAATTCTTTCTCCTAAATATATTTTTTCGATTTTGGTTTTATCCCAAAACCTCGTAATTTTTTTACATTTTCAGCCTTTATACGTGGATCATCGTGCCCAATTCTTCGCCGCAAACCGCGCGCACGATCGAATTTTCTACGTTCAAACCAAACGCCAACGTAGGCACGTTGTTTTCCATACACATCGTTGCCGCCGTGAAGTCGATTACCTTCAAGTTGCGGTTGATAATGTCGGCATATTTCAAGGATTCATATTTCTTCGCATTGGGATTGGTCTTGGGGTCGGAATCGTAAATACCGTCTACGTTCTTTCCCATCAACAAGATATCCGCATCAATTTCGCAAGCGCGGAGTGCCGCCGCCGTATCGGTGGAGCAATAAGGGTTACCCGTACCGCAAGCGAAAATAACAATTCTGCCCATTTCGAAATGGCGCAACGCTTTACGCAAAATAAAGGGTTCTGCAAGGGATACCATGTCAAGCGCCGTTTGCACACGTACGGGCACGCCGCGTTGCTCGATAGCGTCCATCATTGCAAGGGAGTTCATAACGGTTGCAAGCATCCCCATGTGGTCCGCCGTCGTACGATCCATATTCGTCCCCTGACGTCCGCGCCAGAAGTTACCGCCGCCGATAACCAAACCAACCTGCACGCCCATATTATGAAGCTCGACAATTTGATCGACAACGGGAGCAATCACTTCGTGATTAAGCCCAAATCTTTGATCGCCGGCAAGCGCCTCGCCCGACAATTTCAACAGCACTCTTTTGTATTTCGGTTGCATTAAAAAATTCCTCCTTACCGATATTTCACGGTGGGCACGCGCCCGTCCGCCGAAAGACCGCAATAATACATTTTAATTATTATAACATACTTTTTCAAAGAAATCCATAGTATTTACAAAAAAAGTTTCGTAAATTGAAAAAAATTTTTTAACCCTGCAAACGTTGGGAATTTAATAGATTAAATAGCAAAAACACACAAAAAAGGAGAGCCGAGGCTCTCCTTTACGTTTGGTTTTAAACGATTATTTTTGAGCAGCTGCAACTTGTTTAGCAACTTCTTCGCTCAAATCTTCGCTCTTCTTTTCAAGGCCTTCGCCCATTACGAAGAATGCGAACTTGTTAATGGAAAGGCCAGCGCTCTTAACGAGGTCGCCGATCTTCTTGGAATCGTCCTTAATGAACGCTTGTTCCAAAAGACAGTTTTCTTCGTAGAACTTCTTAATTCTACCCATAACCATCTTTTCAGCAATAGCTTCGGGCTTACCTTCGTTGATAGCTTGTTGCTTCAACACTTCCTTTTCTCTTTCAAGCGTTTCAGCGGAAACTTCGTCTTTGGTAAGGTATGCGGGCTTCGTGAATGCGATTTGCAACGTAACGTCGTGTGCAACTTCTTTAGCCGCGTCGGTAAGGTCGCCGCTCATGTCAAGCATAACGCCGAGCTTGCCGCCCAAGTGGATATAGCTTTCAAGGAAGCCTTCCGTCGTGTATTTAACGAATCTTCTGATAGCAATTTTTTCGCCGATAATAGCGATTTTGCCCTTCAAATATCCTTCGATAGTAGCGCCGTTGTATGCGCAAGCAAGCAATGCTTCTACGTCTGCAGGGTTTTCCTTAATGATAACCTTTGCAGCTTCCGTAGCGATTTCGGAGAACTGAGGGTTCTTAGCAACGAAGTCGGATTCGCAGTTGATTTCGATCAACACGCCGGTGTTGCCTTCAACGTAGCAAGCAACGATACCTTCCGCTGCGATACGGGAAGCTTTCTTTTCAGCCTTTGCAATACCTCTTTCTCTCAAAAGGTCAGCTGCTTTAGCCATATCGCCGTCAGCGTCCGTCAATGCTTTTTTACAGACCATAACGCCTGCGCCAGTTTTTTCACGAAGCGCCATTACGTCTTTTGCGGTAAATGCCATAATTGTTTTCTCCTTAATTTATAATTTTATTATTCGGGAATTTATATTCCTTTTTAAGGAACGGGCGATAAGCTCGCCCGTTCACACTATGTTACGCGTTTTCTTCTGCAACAACTTCTTCGATAGAAGTAGGTTCAGCAGCTGCGGGAGCAACCAACGCTTCAGCGCCTTGGTTAGCTTCGATAACAGCGTTTGCGATTACGGATGCGATAAGTTTGATTGCGCGGATAGCGTCATCGTTACCAGGGATTACGTAATCGATTTCGTCGGGATCACAGTTGGTATCGGTGATAGCAACGATCTTAATGCCAAGTTTCTTAGCTTCTTTGATTGCGATGTCTTCGTTGTGAGGGTCAACCACGAACATAACGCCGGGCATAGCCTTCATCGTCTTGATACCGCCAAGGTTAGCTTGCAACTTACCCATTTCTTTCTTCAAAAGCATAACTTCTTTCTTGGGCAATACTTCGAAATCGCCGTTAGCTTCCATAGCTTCAAGCTTTTCCAATCTTTCAACACGGCTTCTCATCGTCTTGAAGTTGGTCAAGCAACCGCCAAGCCAGCGGGAGTTAACATAGTATTGACCGCATCTTTCTGCTTCTTCTTTGATTGCGTCTTGTGCTTGCTTCTTCGTACCTACGAAGATAACCGATTTACCAGCTTTAACGCTGTCGCATACAAACGTGTAAGCTTCTTCAATCAAGTTAGCCGTAAGTTGCAAGTCGATGATGTGAATATCATTTCTTGCTGCGAAGATGTACTTCTTCATTTTGGGGTTCCACTTTCTGGTTTGGTGACCGAAGTGAACGCCTGCTTCTAAGAGCTGCTTCATAGTAATAACTGCCATAATTCAAACCTCCGTTTTTCCTCCCCGCCTTGTGTTGGCTCGTAATGACGTCCGCATTGAAAGATTTTACGGACACGGATTACGCACAATGAGCGAGTGTGAATTTTCAGCCTTTCTATTTTAGCACAAACCGCAAGGATACGCAACTCATTTTACGCCAAATTTAAAAGATTTTTTAAAATTTGTTACACCTATTTTTTGCGTATAAAAAACATAAACGCCTATGGCGTTTCCACCATAAGCGTTGACATTGTTCTACGTTTAAAGAAATATACGCGCGGTCCTAACAAAGGATCGCGCGTACGTTTTTGCATGATAAATTATTGTTCCAAAGACATAGCTTCGTCACTGTTTTCATATTCTTCGTATTGGTGACAGAATTCAGCAAATACTTCGTCCAAAAGCTGTTCGTCTTCCAAAGGCAACAACATTGCGTCCTCGCCTTCGCCCTCTAAACGGAAAATGATAACTTCGTCTTCTTCCTCTTCCGATTCGGGTTCAGCTTTTTGGAAACAGCAATACATTGCGCTCTTATATTCAATGGTTGCTACGTGGTACAATCTTTCAATCGTGCCGTCGTCTGCTTCCAATTCAAAAATGCGATCCTCTTCGTATTGTTCTTCCATCATTTCTTTTTCTTGGCTCATGGTTACGTCCTCCCTTTTGGTTTTCGTTCTGTTTAAATAACTTTCAAGTATATACGACGCCGCGATAGAATCAATGGTCTTCTTTCTATCGTCGCGTTTAATACCGCCCATAATTTGCGTTTCACGCGCTTGCATTGTGGTAAAACGCTCGTCTTCCAACTCTATCGGCAAACCCGTTTTGTTTTGCAATGCCTCTATAAATTCTCTGGTTTTCACCGTTTGAATGCTCTCCGTTCCGTCAAAATTGACAGGCATACCGCATACGATTGTACCTACGCCGCGTTCCTCGGCAATCCTCGCAATGGCTTCCACGTCTTTGGTGAAATTGCGGGTGCGGAAATACGTTTCGCAAGGCATAGCGTATTCGTTAAACGGATCGCTGATTGCAACCCCTATTCTCTTGTCGCCGATATCAAAGGCAATCACTCGTTTGGTTATCATATTGTTATTATAGCACAAAACCGCCCGTCCGTCTATCGTTTACACGAAATTTTTTGCGCTTTTTCCAACCTTTTCACCTGCAAAGCGCATTTTTACCCCTTTTTTGTCTTTCTTGCATACTTTTTTTAATTCTCTCACATACTTTATATAACGAATATCCGAATAAGGAGGAGTGTATGGAAAAATTCGCAATTGGGCTTGCGCTTGGCTGTCTTGGCGGCGCGTTGCTCACCGCAAACAATTATAAAATGCGTATGCTTGTCCGCAAGGGGCAGGAGGAAGCGCAGTCAAAAATTGATAAAATGATAGACGATAGATTGCGTAAAATGGACGACGTAGACGAGGATGCGGACGAAAATCAACGTGCGCATTCCAAAAAGAAATCCAAAGACTAACCGCAATAGACCAAAAAAACCTGTCGCAAAAACGACAGGTTTTTTCGTTACGCCTTTCCAGCTTTTAAACGGGCGTTCTCTTCTCGTAAACGCTCGTTTTCCTCTTTTAAAGCACGCGCCAAGCGGTCGTACAGCGCGTTAATTTCATTTTCCAATCTCCGTCTTAACAAGCTGTTGTCGGGCAAGGGATCCTTGGGGATAGAAGTTCGTTTGCCGCTGCCCTGCGCAAGCCGTTGCGCTTCTTCGGGCATTCCCAATTCCGCCGCCAGCATTGCCAGCCGCTGCGGTTGCTTTTTCAAGGTGTTACGGTATTTGTTTTGCAAGCGCAGCATCAATTTATCATCGCCGCCCGACAAATTAAAAATGGCCCTGCGCACGGACAAGCCCTTGCCCTTTTCCGCCAAAATACTCTTTAACGCCTCATCCGCTTCCTCGTCGGTGAATTCCCTTATTTTCTCCACAGACAACCGCGAGCCGTCCAACAGCTTGACGATACGCTCGTCCCCTCTTTCGTTTTTCATCAAGGCGTAATAATAATTGCGCACGCTCCCTTTCGCCCTGCCGTGCTGTAAACCGTAGCTTTCAAACAAATAAGTAAGCGTTTTGCCCTTTTGCTTCCCGTCCTTGATATATTCCACCAAACCTTTCGCTTCTTCTTCCGTATAACCGTTGATTTTGTTCATAATTTCATCCTCCGCCTATTTAGCTTTGACAAAATTATTACCGCAAGCGCGCCCTTTTATACGCCGTTTTTCGTTTTTTAGGATATTTTCCTTATTTTCTTGCATACAGTAATCGTATGAAAGTGTGTTTTTTGTCCTCTCAACCCTGTCAGCTTACTTTAAACGGCGTTTATTTTGGCATTACAGACCGTTTTGAACGCTCCGCCGAAGTGAGTTTAAGCGACGGGATTTTTCTTTGTTTTACCCCCGAAAACGCCCTGCCTATCTCTTTTCGCTTAACCGAAAACATCCGCTTTGCTCCCCCGACGGGCTGCGAAGTGTATTTGCTTCGGGATAAAATAGTCCTCTACGCAAAGGACTTTCCGCCCAGTGATTTTACCCTGCGTATTCATGCGCAAAAACGGTTTGATAATTGCGTTGCCACTCTCTTTACGCAAGGCAAAACGCAATTGAGCATAGACGGCCCCCAAGGTTTTTTCAACGCGTACCTGCCCCCTATCTCCGACGATTGCGAACTGCGCCAAATCAACGGCTGTATCCTCGTTGCCGATAAGACAAGGCTGTGTCTTTTTAGCGAGGACGGGCGCTTGCTGTTATGCGAACAAACACTTTCCTTTACCATAGAAAACGAAGTGCTTACCGCGCGGCTCCCTCTCAACGACAGCGGTTGCCGTTACGCCGATTGCGCATGGGAAATCAAAGACGGCGCTTGCCGTCAAATTGCCTTTTCTATCTCCGATTCCCTCTCGCCGTTTCCGCATGAGGACTTGCTTGTGTACGCCTTTTTTGAAAGCGTTTTAATCGGGGCAAATTTCGAGGATTTTCTCTCCGACGCATTACGACAGCAAAAGGAGAAGCTTCGCGCATTTTTGGGCGATTTTGTAAGCGTAGCACCCACCGAAACGCCCAATGAATGCGTTTTACTGCGCAAAAAAGCGGAAGGCGTTTTCGAAGGGGCGTATTTCCGCGCGGAAGTGACGGACGGGAAGATTTCCGACGTGCAGGGATAGCGAAAAAAGGCGAATTTTTCCACGAGAAAATTCCCTTTGAACGGTTGACAACAAAGCGGATTTTATTATAGAATATCCTTGGCATATCAAAAAAGGAGATTGAATTTTATGCAAAAAATTATTTGTAAAAAGTTATATGATACCCAAACGGCAACGCTTATCAAAAAGGTTACCTTTGGCGAATACGGCAACCCTGCAGGCTACGAAGAAAGCCTTTACCAAACGGCGGACGGCTTGTTTTTCCTCTACACCAACGGCGGCGCAGACAGCAAGTATCCTCAAGAAAACATCGCTCGTCTTGGCGCAGCGAAAAAGGACGCTTGGCTGAAAGACAACCAATAAGCGAAACAAAAACGTATGCAAAAATCCCCTCACCCGTTTCGGGTAAGGGGATTTTTCATTGTTTATTTTATCATTAGAACTTCGTTACGGTAATGTCCTTGATAAGGATAGTTTTCGTAGGAACCTTGAAGGTTTTTTTCGTCGTAACGTCACTTACGTATACGTCGTCTGCGTCAACGCGCAAGGTGTGCGATTCGGTAAAGCTGCCGCCTTCGTCTTCCGCTGCTTGTTCTGCATCCGCAATTGCTTGTTGCAAATCCTTCAACTTTTGAATGTTTTCTTCGTCGTCTACCAAATATGCAAAGGTGCAGTATGCCGCGTTGGACGCGCTGGAATCACTCAACGTAATGTAGAATTGAGAGGTTGCGCTGTTATACTTATAATCTCTACCTGCAAGCGTGTTTGCATCGTCGTTTCTTTGAACGTATACTCTATCGTCGTTGCTGGTTTTGTTGTAATAATACATCGTCAACGAACCAAATGCTTCCGTCTTGTCGCCGTTTTCTACTTGGAAATTGTTATCTTCAAATTCACCGTAGAGGGTGTACAAAGCGTTGTCGCTGGTCTTTTCCGCAATTGCATATACGCTTACGGGGAAGGCGCTTCTGCCTGCCGCAACCGCTTCTCTGTTAAGCTTTGCAACTTCGGTGTAATATTCTTTATATTTCAAACCGCCTTCAGAATCTTCATCCGCGGAATATACGCCCGTGTACATTTTTTCCGAGCTGTAATCGTGCACGCAAAGCCCGTCGTAATAGTTGTTTTCTACAAGCCAAAGGAAATGATTGGTCGTTGCAGGCGCGATATTTCTATACAATTGATATTCGAGAACGTACTCGTTCGTACCAAATTTAATGGTCATTTGCACTTCGGGATGCGCAGTTTCACAAGCCGTGAAGGTCGACATACAAGCCGTAACGCTTGCCATTGCCAAAATGCCACATGCCACTTTTTTCATCGTTTTCTTAAACATAAGCTGATTCAGCCTCCTTGATAAGCCGCTTTAAGTTACGCAAAATGCATACCACACTTTGCTATCTTATATTGTACCTTTTCTTTGCCTTTCCGTCAAGTACTTTTGGGTAAATTTCTTCTATTTTTATCGTATTTCCACAAAAAAGAACGCCTGTTGGCATTCCAACAAGCGTTTTTCTTTTTATAATTAAATCTTTATCCCCAAGCGTTCGCCGCAACGTACAATGGTTTCATTGTCCGCACGCGTGTTTTCCAACAGCTCGGCATCGGGACGCACTTTGTCCTTTTCTACCAATACGATAATCGTCGAACCGCCAAATTCAAACTTGCCTTTCTCTTCGCCGCGCTTAAAGTTTCCTGCGCCGTGGTTGTTGACAATTCTGCCAACCATCATTGCGCCCACTTCCACCTGCGTTACTTCCCCGAAGTTTTGCGTTTTCATTACGGTATATTCTCTGCAATTTTCCGTAAACACTCTTCTATTTTCCAACGCAATCGGCTGTACGGTGTGCAGCTTGCCTTTGATAAATACGTTTTCGCCTTTTTCGCAATTATCTAAATACGCATAGCGGTGATAATCGTCCACGCAAAGACGGAAAATAAAGCAATAGCCCCCTGCGTATTTGTCTGCAAGTTCTTTGTTTTTCAACAGCGTTTCTACGGTATAGACAAAGCCTTTTACCTCAAACGAACGCCCCTCGTCAATGGGGAAAACCGTCAATTTACCATCGCAAGGCGCTACAAATGCGTCGGGCGACATATCCCAAGGCCGAAGCTCCGCTTTGATATGGCGGGTAAAGAAATCGTTAAAGCAACGATATTCTTCGTCCTCATACATACTCATATCAATGTTGTTGTTTTTGATATACTTTTTAATTCTGCCTTTGGAGAGCCTGCTGTCCAAATAACAGCCTGCAATTTTGGAAATGAAACGGCATTTCATCAATTTCAAAGGCAAAACGCCCCACTTACTGCGATATAACCAGCGCAAGCTTTTTGCGGGTTTTTGCGGAGGGAGAATTTCTCTCATAACGTCCTTTCCTTATTTCAACCAGAAGAACCATACGCGATCGTAATCGAGCACGTATTTTTGTACTGCCAACAAGCTAACGAGGATAGCAATCAAGATAAGCATCGTGATAATCAAACCCTTTACGCCCAATTTCGGCATTTTGAAACGGAACACGAACAAGAATGCTACAAGCAAGTACGCAAACGCCATAATCGCAAAGGTTACGTTGGTGAAACCAAACGAATTGAGCGACGTGTTGGAGCGGAACATCGTTGCGATAACGTAAAATACGGGGATTGCAACTGCCACATTGGTAACAGGCAAGCCTTCGTACGATTTGCGTTTGCCCGTATCCCCCGATTTAACGCGGAGTTCTTCCGTTACGTTAAAGTACGCAAGACGCACCAAAGCGCAAAGGGAGAAAATAACGAAGATGGGCGCAAAATACCATTGCTTCATGCCCATGCTCCAGCCGATCATAATCGGCGCAACGCCAAACGCCACGATATCGCTAAGCGAATCAATTTGTTCGCCAAACATTTTGTCTTCCATCGTTCTGTTCTTTCTCGTCTTTGCCACCGCGCCGTCAAATGCGTCGCAGAATCCGCAAATCAATAAGCACAAAACCCCATAACCAGGATGCTCGGATGCGGAGAAGAAAATCCCTGCTACGGCAGATGCCACCGATAAATACGTCAAAATAACGCCGTAATGCCAAAAGCCTACAAATTTTTTACAAGTCGTTTTCATAATGTCTATCTCTTTTCTGTTTTTCTTACGTTTTTAGGTTTTTAATATGTACTGTGTTGTTTAAACTTACTATGCCGTGCGACGGATTTCTTATTCCAACACGCTGGGCAAGCCATCGTCCGCGCCCTCGTGCGGTTGTTCAATTTCTACGTTGACCGATTGTTCTACAACGGTGGCATTGTCGCCGACGATAAACGCCGTTTCCGCCGTCACTTCGCCTCGGGATAAGCGATGTGCTTCCTTGGCAATGTCACTCCTTTGCTTGACGTCCGTTTCCTCGGGGGGATCCACTACGTTTTCGCCATACTTCACGCTAACCAGCTTTTTCTTGCCCCCGACAATGTGATATACGTAGGTATAAATACCGCAAAGCACCATACATACGTAATAGGAAATCAATCTCGTAATCATCAATGCAATGAGAATACTGCTCGATTCAACCCCCACCAAAAGCATGGTATAGGTTTGGTTATACAAAAATTCGAACGCGCCCGAACCGCCGGGAATGGGAATGGAATTGTATCCAAGCGTTACAAACGCCTGCGCGCAGAAGATATCGATAAGGTTTACGTCCATAACCGAACGGCAAACGAAATAGGAAATGAGTACCTGCGAAGCACGTTGCAAAACGTTGAGGAGCAACGCCCATACAAACAGGGATTTGTGTTTTTTAAATTCCTCGTAGCCGTCGTGGTATTTGACAACCGCCAATCTCCAACGCTCTAACCATTTTTCTTTCTTTTTTAAAATGTGTAATTTACACAAAAGGCGCACGATGCCGTTGCCAAAGCGCAATACCATTTTGTCCTTTGCCATGCAAAGGAAGAAGAACGCAAACAGGAGCACTTGCATCGCCAAGCCAACGTAAATGAAAATTTGCGTTACCGTTCCCAATTGCATCAATTCGGAAAACCCGAAAATGAAAGCGAATGCGCCGATTACCAAAATGGCGCCCGTGTACGCAAAGAGGTTTAACAGCAAGCCAAACCCTGCCGTACCGCCGTCAATGCCGTCGCGGACCATGTAGAACGCCGATGCCGGCTGACCGCCCGTCGCCGAGGGAGTCAATGCCGAATAGTAAACGTCCGACGCCGAATAAGCAAGCGAGGATTGAATTTTGGGACGATAGCCAAGCCGTCTGCAAATGATATGCAAGCTGAGCCCTTCAAAGAAGACGAACAACAGCATACACACAAACGCGCTAAGCAGTATCCAGCCGTTGCAATCGGCAAAGAAAGCTTTAACCTTTGTCCAGTTTAATTCTTCACTGCTAACAATGAGAAGCCCAAACGTTATGCCGAATAAAACCAGCACGAACAAAATGTTAAGAAGATTTTTCTTTACGTTTTTAGATAATTTCATTCCCGTTTTGCTCCTCCTGTGTTCTTTTTGCGTTTGCCTTACGCCAATTTTGCGGTTATTGGGTGCTTATTTAGTGTTTATTTAATGCTTGTCTTGCGCTTATTTTGCGTTTGCTGTGAAAATCAACACCGCTTTATGGGCATTTTTTCCCAATTTAGACTTACGCTATTTTATATTGTAACACAAATATATGACTTTGTCAAGCATTCCTGAAAATTCGCTAGCAGTTTTTATAAAACATTTCGAGGACAATCGCCGCAAAACAAAAAGGAGAGCCGAAACTCCCCTTCTCGTTCGTTTTTCAATTGTTACCAAATGGCAATTTCACCATTTTGGTCATAATGCCAATATCGTCCCGATGAAGTCGGCGCAGTTTCACTGTAATAATATCTCGTTACACTTGTTAAATCACTAGAATCATACTCCATCGAAATATTTCTCCAATCGTTTGCCGTGCCCTTATAATACACACTCGTTAAGTTATCGCAACCAGAGAACGCAGAACTACCAATCGTCGTTACGCTGTTGGGGATAACCACACTCGTCAAGCTACTGCAACCATTGAACGCCCTATCACCAATCGTCGTTACGCTGTCGGAAATTACCACGCTCATCAAGTTATCACACTCTTCAAACGCCAAATTACTAATCGTCGTTACGCTGTCGGGAATTATAAATTCTGTTGCCGTTTTTCCAACGGCATATTGAATTAAAAGCGTGCCGTCTTTGCTATACAAATTCCCATCGATATCTTTATATACAGTATTCCCTTCGCTTACTTCTATACTCGTCAAACTGTCACAATTGCGGAACGCCCAACCACCAATCGTCGTTACACTGTCGGGAATTACCACGCTTGTCAAGCTATAGCAATAAGCGAACGCATAAGTATCAATCGTGGTTACGCTGTCAGGAATTTCCACGCTCGTCAAGCTACGGCAGCTAGCAAACGCATGCGAACCAATACTTGTTACACTGTCGCCTATGGTTACGCTCGTCAAGCTACGGCAGCCAATAAACGCATGCGAACCAATACTTGTTACACTGTCGGGAATTACCACGCTTGTCAAGCTATAGCAATAAGCGAACGCATAAGTATCAATCGTGGTTACGCTGTCAGGAATTTCCACGCTCGTCAAGCTATAGCAATTATAGAACGTACCTTGCTCAATTGCGGTCACACCGTCGGGAATTATCACGCTTGTCAAGAGACTGCATCCAGAGAACGCATAACCCGAATACCCCCCTATCGATGTTACACTATCGGGAATTATCACGCTTGTCAAGAGGCTGCATCCAGAGAACGCATAATCGCCAATTGTCGTTACACTGTCACCAATTACCACGCTCGTCAAGCCATCGCAATTACGGAACGCAGAAGCACCAATCGTCGTTACGTTGTTGCCGATTACCACACGTTCCAAATTACTGGAAATCTCGAACGCAGAACGTCCAATCGTAGTTACGCTATCGGGAATTACCACACTCTTCAAACTATCACAATCATAGAATGCATTTTGATAAATTTGTGTAATGTAGGAAGGCAAAATTAAATCTATTTCCATTCCCGTATATCCAACCAAAATTTTTTCTTCACCGTCTGTATAGACAAGATAGCCGTTATCATTAAATATTTGACTATCCTTTACACCACTCGTACTGTTATATACCACCAAAGCGTAATATCCTAAGTTTCCATACCGATCAGAGCCTTTTGTCACTGTAATAGACGGCGACCTATTTACCACTTCTACAAGGTTATAGCAGTCACGGAAGGCTCCTGTTTCAATTCTGGTGACACTAGTTCCTATTACCACGCTCGTTAAGCTAGTGCAATTACTGAACGCAGAAATACCAATCGTCGTTACGTTGTCGGGAATTATCACGCTCGTCAAGCCATCACACTCTTCAAACGCCCAATTACCAATCGTCGTTACGCCGTCAGGTATGATTATACTAGTCAAGCTGCTGCAACCCTTGAACGCAGAACCACCAATTGTCGTTACGTTGTCGGGAATTACAACACTCGTCAAACTAGAGCAATTACAGAACGCCCAACCACCAATCGTCGTTACGTTGTCGGGAATTACAACACTCGTCAAACTAGAGCAATTATAGAACTCATAATCGCCAATTGCGGTTACACCATCGGGAATTTCCACACTCGCCAAACTAGAGCAATTATAGAACGCCCTATCACCGATAGAAGTTACACCATCGGGAATTACAACGCTCGCCAAACTAGAGCAATTATAGAACGCATAATCGCCAATTGCGGTTACACCATCGCCGATTACCACTCTTGTCAAACTATCGCATTCTTGGAATGCATAATCACCAATCATGGTTACACCGTCGCCGATTTCCACGCGCTTTAAGCTAGTGCAATTACTGAACGCCTCATTACCAATCGTCGTTACGCCGTCGGGAATTACCACGCTGGTCAAGCTACTGCAATTACGGAACGCAAATCGATTGATTTGCGTAATATAGGCAGGCAAAACCAATTCCGTTTCCGTTCCATTGTATCCAACCAAAATTTTTTCTTCACCGTCTGTATAGACAAGATAGCCGTTGTCATCGGAAAGGTTGCTTACATGTGGTTCAGTATATACAGCTTTAGCATAATAGCCTACATAGCCATAATCCTCACTTCCTTGGGTAATATTTAAAGAAGATTTATTGTGCACCTCCACAAGCTTATAGCAACCATAGAAGGCATATCCCCCGATAGAAGTTACGCTATCGCCTATCACTACGCTGGTCAAGCCACTGCAATTACGAAACGCATATTGATAGATTTGCGTAATATAGGGAGGCAAAACCAATTCCGTTTCCGTTCCCGTATATCCAAGCAAAATCTTTTCTTCGCTGTCCGTATAGATAAGATACCCGTTATCGTTGAGTAATTGACTTTCCGTTATCCCGCTCTCGCTGTTATATACCGCTAAAGCGTAATAGCCTATACGCCCGTTAGAAGTTGAACCTTTTGTTACCGTAATGCGCGTAGACTTATTAACAACTTCTACAAGTTTAAGGCAACCCTCGAACGCACCATCCCTAATCGTAGTTACGCTGTTAGGGATTACCACGCTCGTCAAGCTTTCGCAATGATAGAATGCATTATAACCAATCGTCGTTACACTGTCAGGTATGTTTATACTCGTCAAGCTGCTGCAACCATTAAACGCCAACTCACCGATAGAAGTTACGCTGTTAGGTATGATTATACTCGTCAAGCTACTGCAACCATTGAACGCAGAATTACCAATCGTCGTTACACCGTCAGGTATGTTTATACTCGTCAAGCTACTGCAATCACGGAACACCTCATTACCAATCGTCGTTACGCCGTCAGGTATGATTATACTAGTCAAGCTACTGCATCCATAGAACACCCAATCGCTAATCGTGGTTACACCCTCGCCAATTACCACGCTAGTTAGGCTAGAGCATTCATAAAAAGCAGAGGCCCCAATCTCGGTAACACTGTCAGACATAACAATGCTCGTTAAGCTAGTGCAATGACGGAACGCATAATTATAGATTTGCGTAACATAGGAAGGCACCGTTAAAGCCGTTTCACTTCCCGCATATCCCACCAAAATTTTCTCTGTACCGTCCGTATAAATAATATATCCGTTATCATAACTAATTCTACTTGCCCCACTTGTTGGCGTATAGATATTCATTGCAGCCCCTAGAGTGATATTTAAAGAAGATTTGTTGTATACTTCTACTAATGTATAACAATTCTCAAACGCCCTATCCCCAATAGAAGTTACGTTATTGCCGATTTCCACACTCGTCAAGCTATAGCAATCTACGAACGCACTACCCAAAAGAATCCTTACACTGTCAGGTAGCACCACCCTAGTCAAACTATAACAATAAGCAAACGCATGATTACCAATCAAGGTTACACTATTACCAATATGCACGCTCGCCAATTTATAACAGTCGCGAAATGCAGAATTACCAATCGAAGTTACGCTATCGCCAATCACAACGCTTGTCAAGCTATCGCAACCGCGGAACGCATTGCGACCAATACGCATTACAGGTAAATTGTTATAAGTAGACGGGATAACAATATCCGTATCCGTGCACGTACCGATACCTGTAACGCTGTAATACGTGCCATCTGCACTAAGCGTATATTCCAACCCTTCACTTTCAGGCAATTCTTCCTCTTCGGAAGAGTTGTTATCCTCCTCGGGCGAACTGTCTTCAACGGAACAACTATCTTTCTCATCAGAAGAGCTATCCCCACACTCGGGCGGACTATCGTCACCAC
>JAZOVQ010000101.1:0-3795 GCA_045658805.1 Candidatus Scatosoma sp. | reverse complement strand
GCCTTTTTCTTTGCCGCTTTCACGTCAACGTCTTCCAAGGTTTCGTCGGAAGGCTTAATCAAGAGAAGAATGATGATGAGGATCAACATTACCGCCGCAATCGAGAAGAGTACAACGGATACGATATTATTCTTCAACCATTCGGTTTCACCCTTGATGATATCCGCTTCGGATTCAACAACGATTACTTTATAAGCAGCTGCACGTTGTTGAGGAAGTTCGGTTTCCCAATAATCCGCTACAACTACGTACAAGCCTTCTTCAGCCGTCGTGAAGGTACCTGCGGAAGAAACCCAATTGAAACGGTTGTCGCTTGCATCCCAAGCTGCTTCATCTTCTTCGGTGATACGATCGTTGTATTCGCCAATTTCAACAAAGCCCTTTTCAATGGTCGCTGCGGTAAGCGTTTCGCTGGACAAGAGTTTCGCGTAAGCTTTTACGTAAGCTGCGTGATATTCCTTGTTCGTCCATTCCGTCGTAGCTTTTGCTTCGCTAAGAATCTTTCCGTAGGAAACAGAAATTAAATCGGTGTTAGAAATGCCTGCTACGTCAATTTTATAAAGCTTGTACGATTTCAATTGATTGTTAGCACCAACCAACGTAGGATCGGAGAAGGTGTAGGTTTCGTTAAGAACCTTCGTCGTTCTCAAAGACGTTGTACTGGTAGAATCGTATTTAACGGAAAGGTCCGCGTTCTTTACTTCGTAGGTGAAGGAAGGAATTTCGTCGATATCCCAAATGTTGGTGGACGTAATTTCAACCAATTCGCCATCGGCGTTGTAATACTTCATTGCATTACCAGCTTTGTCCGTTGCGAAAATCTTAAATTCGTACCAGCCTTCGTCGGTAGCGGAAAGCTTCAAGCCGTTTGCGGTGAGGTTGGACGAGGTTTTCGTCGAAGTGGACGAAGGCGCCTTATACGAAATGGTGAATTTCAAGTTGCTGTAACCGTTATCGTCGTCGATAAGCCAGTTCATTGCAGGGAAGTAAACGTAGGTGTTGCTACCCGATTTACTATCTTTCGCCGCTTTCGTAACAGCTGCTTGATAGTTTGCAACGTCTTCTTGATATTCCGCTTCGTTAATGATTACGTTTTTGCCTTCGGTTTCCTTCAATTCCAAATGTCTATACGTTGCACCTTGTTGGTTACGCGTCAAAAGAATGTAACCGTCTTTATCCGAAGTTTCACTTGCGTACCAGGAAAGATCGTACGTCTTCTTCGCATATTCACCGCTCGTTGCGTTGTATGCGTCGTCGCCAAGCGTGAACTTAATGGAAACGTATTCTTTGCCGTATTCAGCGTATACCGACGTGGTTTTTCCCTCTTTCTGGTATACGGTATCCATAAAGTAAGGCAAGGTGGAAGTCATCTTCACGTATTCGGGCGTAGCTTCCGTGCCGTTCCATTGATAATATTGCTTTTCAGCCGTCGTAGGCGTGCTGTCCAAAACGTCAACTTCTTTGAAGTCAAGGCTGAACTGCGAACCAAGCTGGAAGGAGCTGAATTCTTCATTTACAACCAAAACGGGAGCAGCCGTATCCGCAACTTTCTTTTCGGAAGTAGCGTTGTCAAATTTTTGACCATTGATTTGCTTCAAAAGCACTCTGGTAGCGGTTTGACCGCTGATTACGTTTGCTTCGATTTGGAAAGATTTTTTATCGTTGGTTTTTTCTGCGTAGTTTGCGCCGATACCCGTAAACGTACCTGCAACAGCACCGTTTACCAAAACGTTAAATTCGCCATAATCGCAATCCACTTCGTTGAGGGTAACGTTTACTTCGCTGTCTTTTGCAAGCGTCGTTGCCGTTTTATTGCCGCCGTTTACGCTAACGGATACAACGTTGTTTACGTTGGTAAATTCAACGGTGTTTACCGCTTTATCGTCTTCGTTTGCAACAGCTGCTTCGCTTTCAATCTTCAACGTGAGTTTGCTGAAGTTAAGGTCGCCAAGCACAAACGTCGTATTGAAATATTTTGCTGTGCCTTCTTCAAACCACTTAAGAGCAAGGTTGCGATCCAAGCTTACGCTGCCCGTATTTTTCAAATCGAATGCGGTCGTCGTGTTTACTACGTCAATACCTGCTTCGGACGTCTTGAATACGTCGGTAAGCGCATAAGAAGTAGCAGCCGCGGAAGGCGCAATGTCAGCAGTGAAAGCCGTGCCGGCAATCGTTGCGGCGCAGCAAGCGCCTGCAAGCAATAATGTGAAAAGTTTTTTGTTCTTTTTATTCATGAAAAATGCCTCGTTGTTTCTAACAAACTTTTGGTTTTTGCAATCATACGCCATTGTAATATACAATACCGTACTTCTTTATTTTACACCTATTTGCGGATTTTGTCAAACGCATTTAACGGTGATTTTGCCTATTTTTCCGTTTTTATGAAATTTTCGCTTAATTTCAATAAAATTTTATTTAATTTCCACCGCTTTCGCCGCGTCAAATGCCTTCCAAGGCACTTCCGTTTCGGGTGGATACGCGATAAATTTCAAGCGTTCCTTGGAAATGGGATGCAAGAAGGAAAGCGAATATGCCCACAAGGCAAGCTTGCCCTTTTGCGCCAATGCGCCGCCATAACGCATATCCCCGTAAATGGGATGCGAAATACCTGCCATTTGCACGCGGATTTGGTGCGTTCTGCCCGTATGCAAACGAACTTCCACAAGGGAATATTTCCCCTTATCTTCTACCACGCGATAATCTAACTCGGCATATTTTGCACCCTCTTCCGACGGCGTACAAATGTACACCATATTGTTGACGGTATTTTTACGCAAATAATTGCAAAGCGTACCTCTTTCCGTCTCGGGCGCGCCGCAAAGCACCGCCAAATATTTCTTTTCGAAATCACCCGTTTGCAAGCCCTCGGTCAAACGCGCCGCCGCCTTGCTGGTTTTCGCATATACCATTACGCCGCCCGTCGGTCTATCCAAACGGTGTACAAGCCCAACGTATACGTTGCCGGGCTTATCGTAGCCGATTTTGATATAGCGTTTGATTTGGTCAAGCAAGTTGTCGTCCTTACTTTCGTCGGGACAGCAAGCGGTCATTTGCGGTTTTAAAACTACGATAATATGATTGTCCTCGTAAAGAATTTTCAGCCCCGTTTCTTCCGCCGCTTTTTGCAATTTTTCTTCTCTTTCTGCGCCTACGCTTTCATTAATTTCCGTCATTGATAAACATACCTCCTGCGCCGCAGGGAAGGGAAATTCCCTCCTCCGTTTTAATGCCCACTTCGTACGCTTCCACGCGGCCTGCGTAGCCTTTTAAGGTGAGCTGTAAAATATTCTTTAATACCATTGGTTGCAACCCCGTCGTGTAGCTGTTAATCAACACGAATAAGGGGTTGTCCGACAGCACTTCCGTGCAAAGCTGAACAAACTCGTATAAATCCGATTCAATCTTCCACATTTCCCCGTTCGGGCCTCTGCCGTACGAGGGGGGATCCATGATAATGGCGTCGTATTTGTTGCCGCGACGGATTTCTCTACGCACAAACTTCAAACAATCGTCTACGATATAACGAATACCTGTTTCGATACCCGAAAGACGAGCGTTTTCCCCTGCGCGCTCCACCATGCCTCTCGCCGCGTCGACGTGCGTTACTTGCGCGCCTGCCTTTGCGCAAGCCACCGTTGCGCCGCCCGTGTATGCGAAAAGGTTTAATACTTTAATCGGCCTGCCCGCCCCTTTGATAAGTTGGGTCATGTACTCCCAATTTACCGCCTGCTCGGGGAATAAGCCCGTATGTTTAGTGCCCATAGGCTTGATTTTAAAGCTAATATCAAGCTCTTC
>JAZOVQ010000100.1:0-4679 GCA_045658805.1 Candidatus Scatosoma sp. | reverse complement strand
AGGGGTATACGAAACGCCGGGCGGTGAAATTTTGTATGCGGCGCATGCATATTTGGAAACGCTTTGCTTGGATAAATACACGATGCACAAAAAGCAAGAACTTTCCGTATGTTTTGCAGAGCTTGTATACAACGGACAATGGTTTACGCCGCTTCGTGAAGCTTTGTCGGCGTTTGTTACTAAAACGCAGGAAAACGTTACGGGTAAAGTACGTTTGAAGCTTTACAAGGGTAACATTATCAAAGCAGGCGCGTGGAGTGATTATTCCTTGTATTCCGAAGAAATTGCAACCTTTGGCGAAGACCACGTATACAATCAAGCAGATGCAACGGGCTTCATTAATTTGTTCGGGTTGCCTATTAAGGTGCAGGCGGAAGTCAACCAAAAGAATAAGTAAAAACGTATATACGTCGCATTTCAGCGTTGCGCTTAAGCAACGTGTCGGCAACGTGCCGTTGCATCCAACTTTTAAAATGAGCTGGTTGGTATTTGGACGGAAACGCTATTCCGATACTGTTCGTTTAATGGTAAGAGGTTAAGGGGCATTGTCCCTTACGGATTTTTAAGGCAGAGCCTTAAAGCCTCGATGGCAATCGCCGCCGATAGGCGGTAACGGACGCAAAATAAGCAACCATAGGTTGCGCCATTACGGCGAAAGCCGTCAAGCAAGCGTGCCGTTGCATCCAGTTTTTCAAACGAGCGTGTTGGTGGTTGAACGATAACGCTATCTCGATACTGTTCGTTTAATGATAGCGGACGTGCGTTTACAAGACGCAGTATATAAAAAAATCAAAGAAGGAAAAATTTGCCTGTCGCGGTTGCGGCAGGCAAAGCGTGTTTTTAAACTATGGAAAAAATGTGGGCAGGGCGCTTCCAAAAGGCGCTGGATAAGAAAGCAGACGATTTTAATTCTTCCATTCGTTTCGATTGCAGAATGTATGAACAGGACGTAAAAGGCTCGATGGCGCATGCGGCAATGTTGGCAAAACAAGGCATTCTTCCGCAGGCGGACGTGGACGCTATCATTGACGGTTTGGCGGGCATTTTGCAGGATTTGAACGACGGCGTTTTGGCAATTGATTACAATGCCGAAGACGTACATATGTTCATTGAAGCGGAGCTTACGAAGCGTATTGGCGAAGCAGGGAAAAAATTACATACCGCAAGAAGCCGTAACGACCAGGTTGCGGTGGATATTCGTTTGTATCTTCGTGACAAGGCGGAAGAAGTGGTTGCGCTCATTAAAGACTTGGTTGCAGTGGTTACGGAAAAAGCGGAAGAAAACGCGGACGTTATCGCGCCTGGTTACACCCATTTACAGCGCGCGCAGCCTATTAGCTTCGGGCACCATTTGATGGCGTACGCTATGATGTTGCTTCGTGATATAGGCAGAATTCAAGACGGCGTAAAACGTATGAATTATTCGCCTTTGGGCAGTTGTGCTTTGGCTGGCACGACCTATCCCACTGACCGCGCGTTCACGGCGCAAAAGCTTGGGTTTAGCGGCGTAATGCAAAACAGCATTGACGGCGTTTCGGATAGAGATTTTTGCTTGGAGCTCATGGGCGCATTCTCTATTTTAATGGCACACTTGTCGAGATTCTCGGAAGAAATTATTTTGTGGTCGAGCTGGGAATTTAAGTTTATCGAATTGGACGATTCGTACACGACGGGTTCGTCTATTATGCCCCAAAAGAAAAACCCTGATATGGCGGAGCTTGTCCGCGGTAAAACGGGTAGAGTATACGGCAATTTAATGGCGCTTTTGACGACGCTTAAAGGCTTGCCCCTTGCATACAACAAGGACATGCAAGAGGATAAGGAAGCGGTGTTCGATTCGTTGGATACGGTGGTGATGTGTTTAGAAGTGTTCACGCCGATGATTGCGACGATGAAAGTATTGTCCGAAAACACCTATCGCGCGGCGCAAAAGGGCTTTATCAATGCCACCGATCTTGCCGATTATTTGACGAAAAAAGGCGCGCCTTTCCGTACGGCGTACAAGCTTGTAGGGGAAATCGTTGCCGATTGTATCGCAAAAAATTGTGTATTGGATGAATATCCTTTGGCGGAATATCAAAGCCGCAGTCCCTTGTTTGAAGCGGATTTGTACGAGGAAATTTCCTTGAAAACTTGCGTAGAAAAACGTAATTCCGAGGGCGGCGCGTCGCCTGCGTCCGTGCGCAAACAAGTGGCATTTGTTAAAGAGGAATTGAAAAAAGCATGAAAAAAGTATTTATAGACGGCAGTGTAGGTACGACGGGGCTGCGTATTTTTGAGAGATTGAGCAGCCGTGACGACGTGACTTTGCTCACTTTGCCTGAGGAATTGAGAAAGGACGTTTCCGCAAGAAAACAGATGCTCAACAGCGCGGACGTTGCGTTCTTGTGTTTGCCTGACGATGCGGCAAGGGAATCCGTTTCTTTGATAGATAACCCTAACGTGACGGTTATCGACGCGTCTACGGCGCATAGAACGTTACCCGATTGGGCATACGGTTTTCCCGAACTTTCTCCTGCATTCGAAAAGAAAATTTTATCTTCCAAGCGCATTGCGGTGCCTGGCTGTCACGCCAGCGGATTTATTGCGTTGGTGTACCCGTTGATAGAAGCAGGGCTGCTGTCTAAAGACGTGGCGCTTACCTGCCATTCCATTACGGGATATTCGGGCGGCGGTAAAAAGATGATTGCCGAGTATGAACAAGAGGATAAAGACGTTTTATTATCCGCGCCTCGCCAGTATGGTTTAACCCAACAGCATAAACATTTAAAGGAAATGAAAGGCATTTGCGGCTTGGAAAAATCGCCTATCTTTTGTCCGATTGTTTCCGATTTTTATAGCGGAATGACGGTGACGGTGCCTGTGTTTGCGGATATGCTTAAAGGCAGCGTTGAGGACGTTAAGGCGTTGTATCAAGCGAGATACCAAGGCGGAATTGTGCAATATCTTCCTGCTATCGACGAGGGCGGTTTCTTGTCGGCGGTGACGGTTGCGAACAAGGACGGAATGAAGATTACCGTAGCGGGCAACGAGGAAAGAATTTTGCTTATCGCAAGCTATGATAACCTTGGCAAAGGCGCAAGCGGCGCGGCGGTTGAATGTATGAACCTTGCTATCGGCGCGGAGCGCACCAAAGGTTTGGTTTTATAAGAGTTTATAAGAGATAAGAAACGCAGTAGAGTAAACGTAGAAAAATCAAAAAAGGAAGAAAATATGTTAAAAGAGATTACGGGCGGCGTATGCGCCGCGAAAGGATTTACCGCAAACGGCGTGCATTGCGGTATTCGTAAAAACAAAACCAAGAGGGATTTGGCGCTTATTTACAGCTCCACGCCTGCGACGGCGGCGGCAGTGTACACCCAAAACCTTGTAAAGGGCGCGCCGCTTACGGTGACGAAAAATAACATTGCGGACGGTAAGGCGCAAGCGGTAATTTGCAATAGCGGCAACGCTAACACCTGCAACGCAAACGGTATTGAAATTGCGGAACAAACCTGCGCATTGATTGCGAAAGAGCTGGGTATTTCCGCAACGGACGTAGTGGTTGCATCCACGGGCGTTATCGGGCAACCGCTTGACATTACGCCTATCGCAAACGGAATTCCTGCATTGGTTTCGGGCTTGGGCGACAACAGTAACTTGGCGTGCGAAGGGATTATGACAACGGACACCAAACCCAAAGAAATTGCGTTTGAGTTCAACGTTGGCGGCAAAACGTGTAAAATTGGCGGTATTGCTAAAGGCAGCGGTATGATTCACCCGAACATGGCGACGATGCTTGTTTTTGTAACAACGGACTGCGCTATTTCGGCGGAAATGTTGAACAAGGCATTATCCGCGGACGTAAAGGATTCGTTCAATATGATTAGCATTGACGGCGACACGTCCACCAACGATATGGTATCGGTGTTGGCAAACGGTCAGGCAGGCAACGCGGAAATTTGCGAAGCAGGTGCGGATTTTGACGCATTTTGCGAGGCGTTGAATGCGGTTACGACTTATCTTTGCCGTAAAATTGCAGGGGACGGCGAGGGCGCGACGAAGCTTTTGGAATGCAAAGTGACTGGTGCTAAAGACGAAGCGACGGCGAAAACGGTGGCGAAATCGGTTATTTGTTCGTCGTTGTTAAAGGCGGCTATGTTTGGTGCAGACGCAAACTGGGGGCGTGTACTTTGCGCAATCGGTTACAGCGGTGCGGACGTTGACGTAACCAAGGTAGACGTGGCTTTCCGTTCGGCGAAAGGCGAAGTGGCGGTTTGCAAGAACGGTGCAGGAATTGAGTTCTCTGAAGAAATTGCCAAAGAAGTATTATTACAATCGGAAATAGAAATTTTAATCACGCTTGGTGACGGCATGGGTAAAGCAACGGCTTGGGGCTGTGATTTGACCTATGATTACGTGAAGATTAACGGCGACTACCGCACTTAATCGCGTAAAAACGTATATACGTCGCACTTCATGCAACGTGCCGGCAACGTGCCGTTGCATCCAGCAAGCGTTCCGCTTGACCTTGTATTTAAAACGGGTTAGTTGAGGATTGAACATCGACGGTTTACAGTTACTGTTCGCAAGCGTTCCGCTTGACCATGTATTTCAACGTTACAATGTTGATATTTGGGCGGTAAGGCTTTATAGTTACTGTTCGTTGAACAGTAAGGGGTTAAGGGGCATTGTCCCTT
>JAZOVQ010000099.1:0-5387 GCA_045658805.1 Candidatus Scatosoma sp. | reverse complement strand
TCCGTTTTGCTTGTCCTATCGTAAAACAACGAAGAAGCAAGCAAGACAAGGCGTAGCGCGTACGTCGACGGGAGTGTACAAAACGTACACGAGCAAGGCGCACACAGCTACAACGCCGTTTTCCGTTTTGCTTGTCCTATCGTAAAACAACGAAGAAGCAAGCAAGACAAGGCGTAGCGCGTACGTCGACGGGAGTGTACAAAACGTACACGAGCAAGGCGCACACAGCTACAACGCCGTATTGCGCCGCTTATGCGTTGTTTTTTATAGCCGACTTCCAACAACTGTGACACATCGCCACATACGAATCATTGCCGCCGATTAAAATTTGACCGCCGCTGGTAACAACGCGTCCGTCGCCGTCGATGCGCGCGTTGACGATAGCCTTTTTACCGCAGGTACAAATGGTCTTAATTTCATTGACGGAATCCGCCACTGCAAACAACCGCAAACTGCCTTCAAATAAATTGGTTAAAAAGTCCGTACGCAACCCATAGCACAAAACGGGTACGTCCAATTCGTCAACGATATTACGCAATTCATCAATTTGCGCCGCCGTAAAAAATTGACATTCGTCGGCGATAATTACGTGGCAATCGGTATGTTTTTTATATTCCTCGAAAAGGTTTTTATCAGGCGTAATCACTTCGGCGTGCGCCGCAAGCCCGATACGGGATTTCACGGTATCCGCGCCGTCGCGATCGTCAATGGACGGCTTAATCAACCACACTTTCATGCCGCGTTCTTCATAATTAAACTTGGTAATCAACGCGTTTGCCGTTTTCGACGAGCCCATCGCGCCATATTTAAAATATAACTTCGCCATATTGTTGTTTTCCTTTTTCTTTGGGTTTTCTCTTGTTGTTATCGTTATTTTGATTATTCTACAATATCCAAAATCAAGGGCTCGGCCGCAGGCTTTTCAGCACCGATTTTGGTTGCCGCAAGCAATCTTGCTTCCGCCGCCACAAAGGCAGTTTCTTTTTCCGAATACAAAATGGCAATTTCATCACCCGCCTGCACGTAATCGCCCGTTTTCGCGCGGAGATAAATCCCTGCCGCCATGTCGATAACGTCCTCTTTGGTGTTTCTGCCAGCGCCAAGCAACAAGCTTGCCACACCGTAGCTTTCGGTGTCCACGCCTACGATATAACCACTTTCTTTCGCCTTGACCGAATAGGAATATTTCGCCTTCGGAAAGTTTTCAGGCTGTAAAATCCAGCTCTTGTTACCGCCCTGCGCCTCTACCATATCGGCAAGCATCTTCAACGCGTCGCCGTTTGCAATTTTTTCACGCACTAAACGTTCGCAAGTAGCATAATCGCCCTTTTCGGCAAGCTCTAAAATATGCGCCGCCAACGCCACGCAAAGCTCGGTTAAATCGTCAGGTCCGTTGCCCTTCAAGGTTTCCACCGCTTCCACCACTTCTAACGAGTTACCAATGGCATACCCAAGCGGTCTATTCATATCGGTAATCAAAGCGCGCATACGCTTGCCTGCGCGTTTGCCAATTTCCACCATCCATTTTGCCAATTCACGGCTCTTTTCGTTGGTTTTCATAAACGAGCCGCTGCCCGTTTTTACGTCCAGCACGATACAATCGTCGTCCGCCGCCAACTTTTTACCCATAATACTCGATACAATCAACGGCATACTATCCACCGTCGCCGTTACGTCGCGAAGGGCGTACAAAAGCTTATCCGCAGGCGCAAGCGCCGCCGTTTGCCCAACGATAGCAATCCCTAAATCGTTTACAATTTTCTTAAATTCGTCAATGGGCAGGTTGGTGTTGAAGCCAGGAATGGCCTCCAGTTTATCAATCGTGCCGCCCGTATGTCCCAAGCCGCGACCGCTCATTTTGGCAACCTTAACCCCCAAGCTTGCAACGATAGGCGTTACGACAAGGCTAGTCTTATCCCCAACGCCGCCCGTCGAATGCTTATCCACGCGCAAGCCCTTAATATCCGAGAAATCCAAACGCTCGCCCGAATCACGTACCGCAAAGGTCAACGCCGCCGTTTCTTCCAAATTCATGCCACGGAAATAGATTGCCATACAAAGCGCCGCCGCTTGATAATCGGGCACTTCGCCTTTGACGTAACCCTCGACAAACCATTTGATTTCCGCTTCGCTCAACACGCCGCCGTCACGCTTTTTTTGAATTATATCGTACATTCTCATAGCCAAATCTCACTCCAAATCGTTTTTTCCAAAGGAATAGGGCAAAAGTTCCGCCAAGGTATGCACGCTAACGTTGTCGGGCGTACCCAAAACCACACGCAAATCACCGCCGCAAAATTCGCCTAACACTTGACGGCACACGCCGCAGGGCGCGCAAAACGGCGCAATGTCGTCACCCGAACCGCCAACGATTGCAATGGCCGTAAATTCTCTTTCCCCTTCGCTAACCGCTTTGAAAACCGCCGTTCTCTCCGCGCAGTTGGTAGGAGAATACGCCGCATTTTCCACGTTACAGCCCGTATAAATTTTACCGCTTTTCCCTACGAGCGCCGCACCGACGCGGAAATCCGAATAGGGCGCGTATGCCATTTCTCTCGCTTGAATTGCTACCTCTAAAAGCTCGCGGTCGCTCATGCTAAAATCTCCTTCAAAAAGCTCGTTCCGTAAATTTCTTTTTCGTCCATACCAAACCAATCCAGCACCGTTGAACCAATGTCGGCAAAGCTCTTTCTTACCCCAAGATTTACCCCTTGTTTCAATTTCTTGCCATAGGCAAGCATAGGCGTATATTCACGGGAATGGTCGGTGGAAGGCGTTGCAGGATCACAGCCGTGGTCGGCGGTGATAATCAACAAATCTTCCTCTTGCAAGGTGGGGAGAAATTCCCCTAAACGACGGTCGAAATCACTAAGCGCACGAGCGTAGCCCGCCACGTCGTTTCTATGGCCGTATACCATATCAAAATCCACTAAATTCACAAAGCAAAGCCCGTTAAAATCACGTTTGGCAATTTCCATTGTCTTATCCATACCGTCCATATTGTTGACGGTGGGATGGCTTTCGGTGAAGCCCTGCCCTGCGAAAACATCAAAAATTTTCCCTACGGAAATAACGTCGTAGCCCGCCTTTTTCATAAGGCTAGGCACTGTGTCCGCAGGCGGCAAAAGCGAATAATCGTGTCTTCTCGGCGTACGGCTAAACGGATATTCGCCGTTGAACGGACGCGCAATAATTCTCCCTACGCCGTGTTCGCCTTGTAACAATTCTCTTGCAATTTCACAATAACGGTACAACTCGGCAACGGGTACGATATCCTCGTGCGCCGCCACTTGGAATACGCTGTCCGCGGACGTATAAACAATAAGTTTGCCCGTTTTTACGTGTTCTTCGCCAAAATCCTTAATAACTTCCGTACCAGAATACGCCGCATTGCAAAGAGTGCCTCTGCCCGTTCTCTTTTCAAACTCCTCCATCACTTCTTTAGGGAAGCCGTTGGGGTAGGTAGGCAGGGGCTTGGGCGAATAAATTCCCGCGATCTCCCAATGCCCAATGGTGGTGTCCTTTCCGAGGGAAGATTCCGCCATACGGGCATAGCAGGTATGAGGTGAAGCTACGCCGCCCTCTATTCCGTCAATATTGAAAAGCCCCAATTCCGTAAGGTTGGGACAAGAAAATTCGGGGTGATTGCGGATTGCTTGTAAGGTGTTGCTACCCTCGTCCCCCCAGTTAGCAGCGTCGGGCATCTCACCGATGCCCACGCTGTCTAAAACGATCAAAAATGTGCGTTTTGCCATAAAATCTCCTATTGTTTTAAGCCAAATTCAAAGCGATTTCCATCATTTTCGTAAACGAATTTTGTCTTTCTTCCGCCGTCGTGTTTTCTTCGGGGTATACGAAAGAATCGCTTACCGTACAAATGCAAAGCGCTTTTTTACCAGCGCGCGCCGCGTTGCAATAGAGCGCCGCCGATTCCATTTCCACGCCAAGCACACCCATCTTCGCCCAGTCCATACCCGAATTTGCATCGTCGTAGAACATATCCGAGGACAAAATGTTGCCCACGCGGTAATTTACCCCTGCCTTTTCGCATTCTTCCGCCGCACGGCGTACCAAATCGAAATCAGCAATAGGACAGAACGTGCCAGGAAGGTTGTATTGCGAAGCGTAATTGCCGTTGGTGCATGCGCCCATCGCTACGATAATATCACGCGCGTGCAATTCGGGAGAAAATGCCCCGCAAGAACCTACGCGAATAATGGCTTTTACGTCGTAAAAATTAAACAATTCGTAGGAATAGATACCGATAGAAGGCTGTCCCATGCCCGAAGCCATAACGGACACTCTTTTTCCTTTATAATAGCCCGTATAGCCCTGCACGCCGCGTACGTTGTTGACAAGTACGGCGTTTTCAAGATAGGTTTCAGCAATAAATTTTGCACGCAAAGGATCGCCAGGCATTAAAACGGTGTCAGCGAAATCTCCAAGCTTTGCTGCAATGTGCGGTGTAGGTACTCCCATAATATTTTCTCCTTAATAATCGTTGATTTTTTTTGTATATTGTATTCGCCTATCGGCGATAAATGAATTGCAATGTTCTATTTGCCCTTTCGCCACTCCGTACGCATCAAACGCAAGCCGTTCAAGGGTTGCCACGCACTTTTTTCACAATTGCTTGTCCTATCGTAAAACAACAAAGAAACAAGCAAGACATTGTGTGTCTTCCGATATCCTGTGCGCATCAAATGCAAGCAGTTCAAGGCGTAGGTCGTTTCACGCCCTTGCCCGTCCTATCGGAAAAACAACGAAGAAGCAAGCAAGACAAGAAGCGTGAGGAAAACCCGAAGGAGCGTACAAGGACGTACGTGACTGAGGGTTGCCGCAACGCGCCGCCGTATTGCGCCGCTTATGCGTTGTTTTTAATAACCAGAGCCGGAAATGCCCTTCACAGCCTTAACAACTCTGCTAGTTCCCAAACGATCTGCACCCTCGTCTAAAAAGGCTTGTGCGTCCTCTAAACCCGAAATACCGCCGGCGGCTTTCACTTTTACTTCCGCGCCAACGTTTGCGCGCATCAAGCGAACGTCCTCAAGGGTTGCGCCTGCTTTAGAAAAGCCCGTGGAAGTCTTAATGTAATCGGCGCCCGCTTCGGTTACAAGGCGGCACATCGTCAACTTTTCTTCTTCCGTCAAAAGGCAAGTTTCAATGATAACTTTTAAAATTTTATCACCGCACGCTTTTTTGATTTCTTTAATTTCATCGCGTACCTGCCCCTCACATTTTGCTTTTAAGAGGCCGATATTGATTACCATATCAATCTCATCTGCGCCGCAATCAATTGCGTCCTTAGTTTCAAAAACCTTGACCGCGGTCGAGTTGTATCCGTTGGGGAAACCGATTACCGTACAAATTTTCAAACGGTCGCCAAC
>JAZOVQ010000098.1:0-4057 GCA_045658805.1 Candidatus Scatosoma sp. | reverse complement strand
TTCCATTGCAATTTCCTGCACCGCTTCGTTACGCTCTTTTACTCGTTTCATCCAAGCCAAATCCAAGCGATTGTTCCCTTCTTCAAAAACAACCGTTGAGGTCGCCAAGATAATTTTCACCGCTTTATCAACTTTTGCAAGCAGCTTCACCACCTTACTCTTATAGGTTCTCTTAGCCATATGAATACCGTGTAAGCCGTGGTTGAAGTGAATCAAGTCATATTTACTGTCCATCATAAAATTATAAATCAACTGATTGTAAAATTAGAATTGTTTCTACACGTTAATTGAGCAAGGGAAATGATAGCGGCCGATAGAATTGTATGCAATCAAACCAAAGAAATTACATACACGGCAAGCCGTGATTACATACGCCTTGCGGCGATTACATACCAAACCTTCGGTTTGAATAAACAACCCAAGTTGCGATTCAACTTGGGTTGTTTATGGTGGGCAGAGGTGGATTCGAACCACCGAAGTCGAAGACGTCAGATTTACAGTCTGATCCATTTGGCCGCTCTGGAATCTGCCCATATTAAATTTTGGAGCCGGTGATTGGACTCGAACCCACAACCTGCTGATTACAAATCAGCTGCTCTGCCAATTGAGCTACACCGGCATTGTGGCACAGGGATTGCTCCCTCCGTTCCACCCTTTGGGTGGTGCCTTGGGGCGGAATTGAACCACCGACAGGCAGATTTTCAGTCTGCTGCTCTACCGACTGAGCTACCAAGGCATAAATGGCGACCCAAAACGGGCTCGAACCGTCGACCTCCAGCGTGACAGGCTGGCGCTCTAACCAACTGAGCTATTGGGCCATTTATTGCAGTTGCACTTAAACAACGCTCGTATATAATAATCTATTTTCAATATTTTGTCAAGCGTTTTTTCGCTTTTTATTTAAAATTTTTTTGCTTTTTTTAACTTTTTTTCTGAAAGAATTTTTTAGGGGCATTTTTCATCGATTTTCTCATAAGAAAATCATTTCAACGCGTACATGCCCCCGCCATTTTTATTTTTTGTATAATTTAGCCAAACCGCCTTCCGCCGTTTCTCGGTAGGATCTGTTTAAATCCCTTCCCGTTTCGTACATAGTTTTTACAACCAAATCGAAAGAAATTTTTCGGCTGTCCGATAAAAAGTATGCCAACGACGTCGCATTGATAGCGCGCATCGCCGCTACGGCATTTCTTTCGATACAAGGAATTTGAACCAAGCCGCAAATTGGATCGCAGGTGAGCCCCAAATGGTGCTCCATTGCTATCTCCGCAGCGTACTCAATTTGCCCCAATTTCAAGCCTTGTAACTGCGCAAGCGCCGCCGTTGCCATACAGCATGCGCTGCCAATTTCCGCTTGACAACCGCATTCCGCGCCCGATATCGAAGCGTTGGTTTTGATTAAATTGCCAATAAGCCCTGCCGTCGCCAAAGCTTCAACAATTTGCTCGTCGCTATATTTTTTACGTTCCTGCGCGTACGCCAACACCGCAGGCAACACACCGCAAGCGCCGCAAGTAGGCGACGTTACGATCGTACCGCCCGAAGCGTTTTCTTCGCTAACTGCAAACGCATAAGCGCACACCAAACGATTTTCACGCGTTTCCGCGCTTTCATTATCCATTCTACCTTCGTACAAAACTTTTGCGCGGCGCTCCACTTCCAAGCCACCAGGCAAAACGCCCGTGCCTTGCACGCCTCTCGCAACCGCTTCTTTCATAGTTTGCCAAACTTCAGCAAGATACGTTTTCAATTGCGCGCCTTCGCATTTAAACACATAATCACATAAGCGAATGTTGTTGCTCTCGCAATAGCTACGAATATCGGCAAGCGTATTTAAAGGATACACTTCAGCGCCTTCGGTATCCGCTCTACCCTCCACGCGGATCGCGCCGCCACCGATACTGTAAACTCGCATTTCAGCCGCTTTTCTGCCACCCATGTACGCGATGAGATCCATCGTGTTGGGATGAGGACAGGCGGAATGTTCGTCAAATTGCACCTCGACGTTTTTCAATACACTCTTAATAACAGCGTCCGTACCATGTCCTACTCCCGTCTTTGCAAGCGAGCCGTAAAGAATAACCGTAAACGACGTTGCGTCAGGATTTTCCGATAAAAAAAGCTTACACGCGCTTTCAGGACCAATCGTATGCGACGAGGAAGGGCCTTTCCCTATTCTGTACAATTCCTTTAAAGATTTCATATCATTCACTCCGATTTCCGTTTTTCGCCAAACACAAACGCTAAACACGGCGAAAAAACGACAAGCGCAAAGCATTCAACGCGTACATGGTACCCTCCTTTTAATAAAAAAGCTATGTTCAGTGGTATATATGCACACTTGCGCTTGTTTCTTCTACAAATTATTATACCACATTTTTTTGCATTTGTAAATATTCTTTTTAGCTCTTTTTTCTTTTTATTTTCGTAATTTTCATAAAAAGATAATATTCTATAATATCGTCAAGAATTGTTTGACATAACCACGAAAATTTGATATGATATTTGTGGAATAATAAGAACATAATTAAGTATGCGCTATACGCTTTCAGGCAACATTTATTACGCGCAAGGAGAAGTTTAAATCACTATGGCTGATATGAAAAAAATTGCAATTTCAACGGATAGCAACAGCGGTATTTTCCCGCAAGACGCTGAAAAACTCGGCATTTTCGTGTTGCCTATGCCTTTTTTAATCAACAATACCCCCTATCTTGAAAACGTTAATTTAACGCAAGAAAAATTCTACGAGCTGCTCGCTGGAAACGCTACCGTTGCCACTTCACAGCCCAGCATTGGCGACTTGACCGACCTTTGGACGGATATTTTGAAAGAATACGACGAAGTTGTGCATATTCCCATGTCCTCGGGTTTGAGCAATTCCTGCTCGACGGCGATCAATATCGCAAAGGATTTTGACGGCAAGGTTTACGTAGCTGACAATCACCGTATTTCCGTTACGATGAAAGACAGCGTTTTGGACGCAATTAAGCTCCGCGACGAGGGCAAATCCGCGGCGGAAATCAAAGAATATTTAGAGAAAACGGCAAACCATTCCTCTATCTATATCGCCGTAGACACTATGAAATACTTGAAGCGTGGCGGCAGAGTTACCCCCACGGCGGCAATGATTGGCGGCATCCTTAAAATCAATCCCGTATTGCAAATTCACGGCGAACGTTTGGACAAATACGCTTTGGCACGCAGTACGCAAAAAGCCAAGGAAACCATCAAAACGGCGATTAAAAACGACTTGAACACCTATTACGCCGAATACGTTAAGAAAGGCGAAATGACCATTTCCGTAGCGTATACGTACAACGAAACTGCAGGCAAGACCTTCCTTGAAGAAATGAAAGCGGCATTCCCTGACATTCCCGTACGTCACTGCGATCCCCTTTCCTTGAGCGTTGCTTGCCATATCGGCCCTAACGCACTCGGCGCGGCGTGCACGCGTGTTTATAAAGACTAACATCCCCGCTCTCGAATAATCGAGGGGGATTTTTTTTATCTTGTCAACGTTCATATCCACGTTCATATAGCAACTCCAAAGTGGCGTATCCACTCCCCTGGGAAAGCTTTATCGGAATTGTAAAAAATAAAACCCGCAAGATAAGCTTGCAGGTTTTATATAAACGAGAATAAAACGAAACACCTGCTAGGAAGCAGGTGTTTTGTATTTCGGTTAAATTAAACCAATTCGATGATAGCGGTTTCAGCGCCGTCACCACGACGTTCGCCAAGGAGATAGATTCTCGTATAACCGCCACCTTGACCAAGTTCTTCTTTACGAGCCGCATACTTAGGTGCGATTTCGTTGAAGATTTTGTCCATCAAGGGGTGCTTAATGTCAGCCGTTCTTGCTTTGTAATCGCTCTTCTTTTCGTTGAAAGCTTTTACTTCCTGCAAGTCGTAGGTCTTAGCCATAATAGCGCGGCGAGCTGCAAGTTTCTTTGCGCCGTCTTTAACGCCGGTCACTTTAACTTCTTTGCCCTTAGCATCTTTCTTCGTTACTTCGTATTCGATATTATCGTCGTAGCTGTTAACCGCTTTCGTG
>JAZOVQ010000097.1:0-6745 GCA_045658805.1 Candidatus Scatosoma sp. | reverse complement strand
CTTGCGCGCCTGCCTTTGGGAAAGCCACCGTTGCACCGCCTGTGTATGGGAAGAGGTTGAGCACGTTAATAGGTCTGTTTGCACCCTTGATAAGCTCGGTCATTTTTTCCCAGTTGACTGCTTGTTCAGGGAACAAACCCGTATGCTTAAAGCCCATGGGCTTAATTTTAAATTTTATATCCAAGGCATCGTAGGAAATATTCCATTCGTCCGGCATCGGTTTTAAAATTTTCCAACCGCCGCCGCCCTTTTCGCTACGCTTATAGTATGCGTTGAGTTTGGGATAGGAAAACAAATCCGTTTGCGCCGCCCAAATTACCTGCGGATCGGGACGAAGCAAGTAAACGTCTTTCCAACGCTCCAGCTTATACCCATCGCCCGTGGCGATAATGGAATAATCTTTCCAATTTTCAGAAATTTTCATAAAGTTTCCTCTCGCTTTGCCGCCGCCTGCGCTCACTATACAGCGCCGACAGGACATAATAAGACAATTATACCTATTTATTATATCCTAAAATAAAATTCTTGTAAAGTGTTTTGTTTACCTTACCGAAAAAAACAAAAACGCGAAGGGATATTTTTTACCCATTCGCGCTTATTTTTGCCTGTTTTTTATTTTTAAATCACCCTCAAACGAAAATGGTGTTATTGTAGCCCGTCATTAAATCCTCTTTGTAAAGGTGCGAATCGTTAGAATGCTGTAACACTTTCGGATAGGTGATTTCCCCTGCTTTGCTATCCAATGCAATCACCGTAACGCCTGAATGCTCTATATCAAAATGCGAGCAATAGCTGGGATAAGGAATGTCAAGCAAACTGCTTAAAAAGCTTAACCCAAACCCTGCATGCGCAAACAACGCCACTTTTTTATCGTTGTTTGCAAGCACTTCGTACGAATGATTTTTGCGGTCGTGTCTATACCCAAGCGAAAGCATAAATGCGTCCGTTTTGCGGTGAATTCGCTGCATTTCCGCCGCAAAATTCGTATCCTTGAAATACGGATGGGTATACCACTCGTCACCGAGCGCACGCACTTCGGGGGAGTTATATTTGGCGAGATAGTCTTTTAAAAAGAAGTTCCAAGTGCGCGAACCGTCTTCCAAGCGAACGGACATTCCCTCAAAGGTATGCCCCTCATTGGTCCAATCGAGCAAGGTTTTTCCCTTGCCCAACGCCTTGCAGGTGGGCTCCGCCGTCAACTTCGCGCGGTTGGACGTCGAACAATAAATTTCGTCCAAGCCGTACAATGAGAAGCGTTTTGCAAGCGCCGCCGCCTGCTTATGTCCAAGCTCGGTTAAGCTGTCGGGATCGTAAATGGGATCCCCATGTCTTACGTAATAAAAAATCATACAAGCACCTTCTTTCGTTTATTCTATTTCCGTCACTTCATTAGCGTTCTTCCGCAAGCCCTGCCAGCCATCCTTTTTCCGTAAACGTAAAATGGCAAAAAATACAAATGCGGCAATTATGGGAAAGATTGCCCCCACCAACATTCCTGCTTTCATGGACAATTGCTCAATGGTCAGCCCAAGCGCCGATGCCCACGAAGCCATAGCCGAACTATGTAACGCTACGTCCGTAACAACACCCACCAATTGCGGTCCGATTGCTGCGCCGAAATCGCCGCCCGCCGCCATTAAGGCAAAAATCAACACGCCGCCCTGCGGAAAACGATCGGATGCGACGATTAAACTTCCAGGCCAAAGCATGGATACGCAAAAACCTGTCAATGCGCAAGCCGCCAAGCCGATAATGGGGTTGGAAAAACATACGGTGCAAAGATAACACACCGCCGCGCCTGTCGCGCCCATAAACAAAGCCCTGCCGATATTTTTACCTATTTTTGCATACAAACTACGTCCCAATCCCAATGCCACAGAGAAGATTGCTACGCCGAAAATATCCCCCCAAACCTTGGGAATTCCAAAGGATTGTTCGAGGTATGCCGAGCTCCATTGCGCCATTACCACTTCGCTTGCACCGCCGAGGAAAATGGCGAATACGCACAGCCAAACCCCTTTATTTTTAAGGAATTGCAACGCGCCCGACGTCTTTTCGGGTTTCTCTAACTGCGGGATTTTTACCCCTGCAAACAAGCAACACGTTGCAACGGGAATCAACGCAAAAATCAAAGGCAACCATACCCATGCGCCGCTGCCGAAAAGGAACAAAAAGAGCGTCCCAAAGACAACCACACCCACAACACCCCACGCGTAAATGGAGTGCAGTTTACTCATTTCGCTATCGGGGTCTTTTGCAGGAATTGCCGCCACTACGGGGCTTACAAGCACCTCGGCAAGCCCGCTGGAAGCCGAGAAAATAACCGTACCTATCGCCAAGCCGACATACGCTTGCGCAGGGAAGAAATAAGGCAATAAGGCGTACACCGCCAAACCGATAATTGTCAAAATGGGCATACATTTTATCACTTTGGGGATATTGAATTTATGTGAGAAAAAGGAAAACGCCAAATCTATGCCGAGCTGCGTGCAAAAATTGATAAGCACAAGCATACCAAGCAAGGAAAAGGAAATACCGTACGCCCCTTCGAAAATTAAAAACAACAGCGGTGACAAATTGCCCACCACCGCCATCGCAACGTTTGCCGAATAGCAACCGTATTTTACGCGTTTATCATTGACACTTATCGCAAAGTTTTCCATGCCGACCTCGTTTTCTTTCACTTGTCGTTTATTGTATCATCTTATCCCCTTTCCGTCAAGCGTTTGAAGAAAAATAATTGTCAATTGTTTACATTTTGTTTTGTACTACAAAACACGGATTGAGAAAAAAGCTCCCAATCCGCGCTTATTGCTTATAAAATTTATTTGTCAAACTCTTCAAAAATTTCGGAAAAATCTACGTCCCCGACAATTTCCCAAAGACAGCCGTTATACCTTGGATCTTCCAGCCAAAAATGTTTTTCGTCTTCCAAATACAATAAAATCTTGTCCGTACTGCCATCATGCAAAACAAACTTGTTACCCGTCATGCTCGGCTGTAAATCGGTTGCTTTAAAGATAATTTTGCCGATAATATCCTCATATTGCTTTTCAACCTCGCCGTTCACCCACAAGACGTTCGTGTCCCCATAGGTGATAAATTGATACATGGTATCCCCATTTACAATTTCGGGGAAGCTTTGGTTGTTGATATAATACTTCCCATCCACGAAAACGCAGCCGTTCTTTACCGCAATTCCATAAACGTCCGTTTCCGTTACAATGGTCAACGTGTAATAGCCGCCGCCCTCCATTTGCGCTTCCCGCTCCGAAACTTCTCTAAAGGTCAATTGCTTTAATTGCATTATAGCCCCTTCAATAACCGCCTCGTCACGACTTTCGCAAACGTCAATTAAATCGCCAGGAGCAAAACCCAAGGCGCCCCTTTCACTGCGTATCGCCGTAACCCCCGACAAATCTTCCGCTACCCACGGATACAAGCTTTCTATCCCTACGGGATAGTTAGGGTGATAATCATATAACGCAGCCAATTGCACTTCTTCTAAAGAATAATCAATATCCACACCCTCTTCGCGCGGAATATTATAAGTAGCCCACACCGTTTCCCCAACGGAAATATCACTTAACGCGCAAAAAGACCTGTCTATACTGATTACGTATTCGGGTAATTCGCTTTGCATTTCAATGCCATCTGCAATTGCCAAACCGCTTTCCGTTTTCGTCAATTCTAACACCGTTGCATCTTGTTTATGCACAGCTTCAACTTCCCCGCCGGTAATCACTACGCGCCCAGGATAGCTTTCTTGCACAACCATTTCGCCCGTGTAATAGACCGTGATAATATCACCGCCTAAAAGCGGCACTAAATTGTAATCGGCAGGCTCGAAAAACAAAGAGCAACCGTCAAGCAAAACACTCGCCTTTCCCTCTTGGTGAAAGCCGTAATCGTACGTTACCTTGAAAACCGCTTCTTCATATTTTTGTCCGGAAGGGTTTTCCTCCAGCCAAGAGGGCGGAGGTCCTGCCGAACCCAAATCTAAAAGCCCGCAACCGCTTGCAAAGCCCAAGGACAAAACAACGGTCACCAAAGATAAAATTAGTTTTTTCCTTCTCATAAACAGCCTCCCTTATCGTTATCATTCCCAACGCTTTACCGGGGAATTGTTGCCGATAGCAGCCATTCAAGGCGCAGTGTTTCCTGCGCAATTATTTCATCATGATTTCGGAAATAACGTCCAAAACTTTATCGTGGCAGCCGCCGCAACCCGTCGAACAATGCGTAATGCGTTGTACGTCGTTGAATACTTCCAAAACGTCTTCCATTTTGCTGTGGTTTGCCACCGCCGCTTCGATATCCACGTAGCTTACTTGCTTACAATTACAAATGATATAGTTTTCCATAAAGTTTTCTCCTTTAATTTTCTTTCGTAAAATTATCTTTTCCAACGCCGCAAAGCGCGCAATTGAAATCGTCAGGTAAATCGGCAAATTTAGTGCCTGCCGCTATGCCTTGTTCGGGTAAACCAACTTCTTCGTCGTAAACCCAGCCGCATACGCCACATACGTATTTGCTCATATTCTTCTCCTCTACTTTACCGTTTAAATCCGAGCAAAGCTCTTCCGCCAACGCGGTAATTTGCACTTCATTTTCCGTAGATAACGAAGACAAAATTTTCACCGTAGTTTGGGTGTATTGCAGGTTTTTGCATTTTTCCAAAACTCCTCGCATTACACGCGTCGCCATAGGCGCCCAGCTACCGTTTTCTATAAAGCCAACCCGTTTGTTTTGGAAATTCCGCTCCGTTAAATTGTGCAAAAATTCTCGCATAAACGGGAAAATTTCTCCGTTGTAAGTTGTCGTTGCAAACACCATTTTGCCATAGCGAAAAGCGTCCTCAACCGCTTCCGACATATCGCACCGTGCCAAATCCTTTACCACCACTTTTTCACAGCCCTGCGCTTTGAGCTTCTTTGCAAGCAACTCCACCGCCTTTTTGGTGTTTCCGTATACCGAAGTGTAGGCAATCAACACTCCGTCACTCTCCACGCCGTAGCTAGACCAAGTGTCGTACAAGCCCCAATAATAGGCAATGTTGTCCTGCAAAACAGGTCCGTGCAAGGGGCAAATGGTTTGTATCTCCAGCCCTGCCAGCTTCTTTAAAAGGTTTTGCACCTGCGTACCGTATTTTCCGACGATACCGAAATAATATCTTCTCGCTTCGCAAGCCCAATCTTCCTCGGTGTCCAATGCGCCGAATTTGCCAAACGCATCCGCGGAAAAGAGAGTCTTTGCCGTTTTATCATAAGTGAGCATAACCTCGGGCCAATGCACCATAGGCGCGGCGTAAAAGGTCAATTGGTGTTTACCAAGCGATAAAACGTCCCCCTCACCTACTACCATACGACGGTCGGAAAAATCCGTTTTGAAGAAGTTTTGCATCATCACGAACGCCTTGGACGAAGCAACAATGGTTGCCTTGGGGTATTTGTCGGCAAACGCCAAAATACTTGCCGAATGGTCAGGCTCCATATGTTGTACAATTAAATAATCGGGCAATCGTCCGTTGAGGGCAAGCTCCAAATTTTGCAGCCATTCTTCTTCAAATGCGCCGTCTACGGTATCAAAGATAGCAATTTTTTCGTCAATAAGCGCATAGGAATTGTACGCAATTCCGTTTGGAACCTCGTACATTCCCTCAAACAAATCAATTTTCTTGTCGTTTACGCCGATATATTTGATATCCGTTTGCATATACTTAAGCCCTCGTTTATAATATGCCCGTTTGCAAAAATATTATAGCATACCTTTTTATAAATTTCAAGGTCTAAATGAAAAATTTTTTTCCACTTTCACGCGAAAAGAGCAGATTTTTCAACCTGCTCTCCTAAAAATTTTCGCTTTTGCATTAAAATCCCTCAAACTCGTCGTAGAAGCCTGCCTTTTGCATACAAGCTTTATATTTTTCGTACGTCCAGCCCTCGCCGATATTACATACGTAATGGTTGACGCCCTCGCCCTCTTCCGTCGTCCAACGCAAGAGATAAAAACCGCCCTTTTCTTCCGCAAGATTTGCCACGCGGACAATGCCGTTTGCATCAACGTCAAACGCACCGCTGGCAATTTCTTTATACTTCGACAACAAGCTGTCACTCTTTACCATATTGAATGCATCATATTGCGCATCCTTACCATAACCGAAGAAACCTTGGCTGGGCGAGCTCATGATAACGCCTTGCCAGTTCTAGGTCTTGTAGAGAGAACCAAAGCCTGCAACTTCCGTATTCACTTCTTTAAGCGCATCGTAAGCCGCAGTTGTGTTGTTGTTGATGTCAACGGGCGTTTGGTCAGGAAGAATTACGGTAGGATTTTCACCTTCAGGCGAGTAGCCCCACCAACCAATGGAATCTGCGCCAAATGCAAGTGCCGTATAATACATCAAACGATATTGTTCTTCCGTAGGCACCTTATTATTGTTGCTGCTCGACCAACCGCAAGCCTGCAAAATTGCGTTTGCTTGCGCGCCGTATTCCAATGCGTAATGCTTCAAAACCGCCAAGTCGTACATGTAGTTCTTCATCAACGAACCATCAGCATATACGGGATAGCTGTCCATCGAAAGGTATTTGGTTCCTTCAGTAACCTGGGACAATACGATATCGCAATATGCTTTCACGTATGCCGAGTAGCTCTTATAATCGCCAGAGGACCATTCCGAATAATAAGAAGGAAGCAAGTTTACCATAAACATTGCGTCTGCGCCGTAAACGGATACGAACCATTC
>JAZOVQ010000096.1:0-11171 GCA_045658805.1 Candidatus Scatosoma sp. | reverse complement strand
ACGATGGCGGAAGTAGAATTCCCTGCAGTTCCTGCAGAGCTTGAAATGGAAGGCTACACCGTAGCTTGGAACAAGTCGGTTGCAGACCTTACGCTTGCTGATATGGACGTTAACCCCGTTTACACGGCAATCGAATACACGATTTCTTTCGTGGTAGACGAACAAGTTTACACGACCGTTACCTTCACGGTAGAAACGATGGATCAAATCGAACTTCCCGCAGTTCCCGAAGTAACTGGTTACGAAGGCGCTTGGGATAAGACGTTGGAAGACATCGCTTTGGAAGATATTACTTTCACGGCTGTATATGAAAAAATTGTAGAACCCGACGACAGCACGACGGAAGAACCCGAAGATTCCGAACAACCCGAAGATTCCGAAGAGCCCGAAGTTTCCGAAGATCCCGAAGTTTCCGAAGATCCTGAAGATTCCGAAGAACCCGTAGTTTCCGAAGATGAAGAATCTGAAGAACCTGCAGTTTCCGAAGAAGAATCTGAAGAAGAATCCGAAGAAGCAGTTGATTCCGAAGAACTTACGACGGATGATTCTTCTGCGGTAAACCTTCTCGCAGGTTGTATGGGTACGGTTAGCGGCATCAGCGTTGGTCTTGTAGGCCTTGGTGCGGTAGCAGTTAGCATCCTTAGAAAGAAGAAGGAAGACTAATTTAGCGAAAACTAAATAGTTTAAACAGTAACAGTGGGGCTGCCGTGAAAACGGCGGCCCTTACTTATTTTTCAGCTTTTTCTATGCGCGCGTGTGCGTATAATATAATATTGTAAAAAAACAAACAGCGAAAATCCCTGGAAATTAAAGGCTTTCAAGGCTCTTAAAAAAATTTTATAAAAATATGAACAAATGTTCGTAAAACGCTTGCAAATTGGAAAAAGTTGTGTTATAATGAATACACTTATGAAAACAGTGCTTACCGCAGACCAAGAGACAGCGAAAAATTTGATAGTGGAATGGTTCGTCAATACGCAGGATCAAGTGTTCGTTTTATCGGGCTATGCGGGGACGGGGAAAACCTTTTTGATCGATTATTTGGTGAGAGAGGAGTTAAAGCTGAAAGCGGGAACGGAAGCGGTGTTTGTGTCCCCAACGGGAAAGGCCGCGGCAAACCTCGTTAGAAACGGTACGATAGCAGGTACCGTTCACGGATTGATTTATGTGCGTGACTTTGAAGAAATGGACGTAGATGAAAACGGCGAAATTATCGAAGGGGATTATATCAGCTTTATTAAGAAAGACAAAATTGACGAGAAAATCAAATTGATTATCATTGACGAGGCGTCGATGATCAATGAAACAGTGCTTATTGATTTGCTCAGTTTTGGCGTGAAATGTCTTTTTTGTGGTGACGGTGCGCAGCTACCTCCCGTCAATGGCACTTGCCCATTGCTTGAAAATCCGCATTTTACCTTGAAAGAAATTGTTAGACAAGCTGCCGACAATCCCATTGTGCAGGTGGCGACAATGGCAAGGCAAGGGGAAAGCATTTTCTATGGCAATTACGGGGACAAAGTTTGCGTAATTCCCAAAGCGAGGCTTTCGGGCACGGAGCGTAAACGCTTATTTTTGGAAGCCGATCAAATTCTTTGCGGACGAAACAAAACGCGAAATGCGCTGAATGCGGAAATTAGAAAATATAAAGGAATTCCGCAAGAGGAACAATTGCCGATAGAGGGCGAAAAGCTTATTTGCACTTTGAACGATTGGGAAAAACCGTTGGATAAAGCAGGGCGGTTTCACCTCGTCAATGGGATTATCGGTACGGCGCAAAACGTAAAAGAAAGCTTTGACGATTTGGCGTCTATGGATTTCACGGCGGATTTTATGCAGGAAAGCGTGCGCGTGCCGTTTGATACGGGGATTTTTACCCGAGGGAAATATCGGCATAAATACGGCGAAAGATCGGTCACTTTGACGGACGGCTCGGTGGCGCACGAGGGAAATTACGAAATGCTTAGAAAACTGCGTATCGTCAAGGAAGAACCCATTTGCCGTTTCGAATTTGCCTATGCGGTTACCTGCCATAAGGCGCAGGGATCGGAGTTTGATTTTGTAATTGTGTTCGACGAATCGTGGGCATTTGGCGAAGAACGAGATCGTTGGTTGTATACGGCAATCACCCGCGCGAAAGAGAAGCTGTTGATTATCCGTTAAAATTTCTTGACGGACGGGCGCGGATTTGGTATAATATCAAAAAAATCCGAGGTGAGCGCAATGCCCAAACAGCTTGAAAAACATCAATTGATTGAACGGTCAATTATCACCACCTATCGTAAGACGCTTTGGTCGCCTTTCGTGTTGGCGGTAAAAAAATATCAGCTTATTCAAGCTGGCGACAAGATAGCGGTATGCATTTCGGGCGGCAAGGACAGTATGCTTCTCGCCAAACTGATGCAGGAGCTGCATAGACATACCGACGTTCCGTTTGAGCTGGTCTTTCTTGTTATGGACCCTGGATATGCGCCCGAAAACAGGCAACGCATTGAGGAGAACGCGCGCTTGATGCAGGTTCCCATTACGGTGTTTGAAAGCGACGTGTTTTCAGCAGCGGATTCCGCTTGTGCAGAAGCGCCTTGCTATTTATGCGCGAGGATGCGCAGGGGGCATTTGTATGCCAAGGCAAAGGAATTGGCTTGCAATAAAATTGCGTTAGGACACCACAAAAGCGACGTTATCGAAACAACGTTGATGGGTATGCTCTACGGTGGGCAAATGCAAGGAATGTTACCTCGCATTAAAAGCTCCAATTTTGAAGGTATGGAGCTCATTCGTCCCATGTATTGCATTTTGGAACGGGATATATTGCGTTGGCAGGAATATAACAATTTGCAATTTATCGCGTGTGCATGTTCGTTTGTGCGTAACTTGACGGGCAACGACGAGGATGCTTTCTCGGCAAGACGGCGTGTAAAAGCGTTGATTGCGGAATTGAAAAAAGAAAACGATAACGTGGAAAACAACATTTTCCAAAGTATACACAACGTACAGCTGGATACGCTGGCGGAATATAAGCAGGACGGTCAAAAACATTCTTTCTTAGAAAAGTTTAAAAATGAGTAATATCGGTTGCTTGGTGCGCATAGCATAAACTATGCAAGAAAGTAAACATTCGATTATCATTGAAGAAAGAAAAAGTTTATCGGTTAGCGGTGTCGATTGCGTTTCCTCTTTTTCGGAAGCAAAAATCACTTTGGTTTTAACGTCGGGCGAGCGATTGATTGCGCTTGGTACGGGTTTAAAAATTGTTGGCTTTTCCAAAGCAAACGGCGTCTTTACCGCGGAGGGCTCCATTGTGGGGATCTCCTACGGCGGCAAAAGCATAGTTTCCAAGATATTCAAATAAAAATGGATTCGCAAAATCAATTTTCCGTTTTTTGTTTGTGTGTTGGGGTAGGCTTTGTCGGAGGGTTGTTATACGAGCCGTTTCGGCTTGTGCGACGGCTTTGCGGTTGTGGACAAGATAAGCGAAAAACGCTTGGCTCGGTTATTGACATACTGTACTTTTTAACCTTTTCGGTTTTTTGTGTATTTTTGGCGGTTATGCTTCAATTCCCCAATTTTAGGGTATATATGATTGTAGGATATGCCGTTGGTGGAGCAATATATTTAAAAACTTTGCGTAGAATACTTGCAATTTTTGAAAATATATGGTATAATGCTATAATAAAAGCTGGCAAAAGATTTAAAAAGTCAAGAAAAAACTCTCAAAGTGGGGGAAAAGATTATGACACAAGATAAATTAAGGAGAATAATTGCAGCGGCTGTATCGGCGGCTACCATTTTTCTTGTTTGTTTGCTTGGCTATTTGATTTATCAATGGATTACCATTGCCAATTTGAACAGCAAAGTGGAAACTTTAGAAACGGAAATTGTACAGCTGGAACAAGAAATTGAGAAAAATGAAAACACGTTGGCGTTCTACGAATCGGAGCTTGGTAAAGATTGGCTTTTGATTCAAAAAGGTTGGGTAGACGCACAACAAGGAGAATAATTAAATGAAAAAATTTGCCGTGATAGACATCGGCTCGAATTCCGTTCGCCTCATGTTCGTGGCGGACGGAAAAGTTTTATATAAGAGATTAAATACAACCAGGCTGGGCGAGGGGATTGCGCAAATTCCTCGTTTGAAGCAGGAAGCTATCCAACGTTCAGCGCAGGCGGTTGCGGAATTCTACGCGCAGGCGAAAGCGGAAAATGCCGAAGCGGTGTATGCTTTTGCGACGGCGGCTGTGCGCGCGGCGGAAAACGGCTCTGATTTTGTACAAGCAGTCAAGCAGTTGTGCGGACTTCACGTAGAAGTTATTTCTGGGGAAGAGGAAGCGGAAATTGGTATTTTGGGCGCGCTTGGCAATGCGGACGGCGGCGTAATTGACGTTGGTGGCGCAAGCACGGAAATCGTAATTAAAAAAGACGGCGAAATGTCTTATAAGAAAAGCATTGGTATCGGCGTAGTGCGCTTGAAAGATATGTGCGGACGTGAAAAGACGTCGCTGGAAGAAACCTGCAAGGCGAAAATTGCTGAATTTGGCAATTTGCCTGCGGTTAACAATTTATGGGCAATCGGCGGTACGGCAACCACGTTAGCGGCACAGGTGTTGGGCTTGCAAACGTACGATTCGGCAAAGATTACGGGCGCTGTTATTACGCAGGCGCAAATGTCGGAGATGGCGGATAAATTGTTGTCGATGTCGGTGGAAGAAATTGCGGCGTTGCCCTGTATGCCTAAAGGGCGTGCGGACGTTTTGACGGGCGGCGCGGTGTTGCTTGCTACGGTTATGAAGCAATTTGATATCCAAACGCTGACAGTTAGCGATAGGGATAATTTGGAAGGGTATGCCGTAAAACACGGCTATATGCAATAAAAAAACTTGGGGTGCATTATGAAAAGGAGAATTTTTACGCAAATATACGCTATATTGTGCGCGGTGGGTTTGCTGGCAGGCATTATCACCGTGTTTGCGTTTGCGTGGCGCGCAGGGATTATGCCTACAATCGGCTGTTTGATTGGGCTTTTCCTTTCCTTTTTGTTGGCACCTACCTTTCACGAGCTTGGTCACGTTGCGTTGGCGCGTAGCGCGAAAATGGAGCTTGTATACACAAAATTTTTCTGTTTTACGCTCACTCGTAACGGCAATAAACTGCGTTTGGGTTTGGCTTCGCCCTTTGCGGCGGATCAAACGCAAATCATTCCGAAATCGGGGGAAGATATGCCGCGCCGCGCGGCAAAATATACCCTTGGTGGCTTGCTTTTTAGCGTAGTGCTGTTGGTGCTTATCGGCATTGCTTGCGTTGTTGTATGGCGTTGGAATACGCCGAAATATCTCACGCTTTCGATGCTTCCATATGCGGCGTACTTGTTCCTTTTAAACGTACTGCCCTGCGAATATGCAAGCGGAAAAACGGATATGGCGGTATATGCAGGGATACGCAAAAAGCAGGGCGCGGAAAAGGTAATGCTTTCCGCTATGGAAATTCAAGGACGATTATATCAAGGCGAAAGCTATGCGGAGATTGACGAAGCATTGTATTTTGATTTGCCACAGCTTTGCGAGGACGAGCCGTTGTTTGCGGTGATGCAAGATTTGCGTTATCGTTATTATCTTGAGAAAAACGAAATGGAAAAAGCGGCGGACGCGCTCAATCGTTTGGCGCAGGCGCAAGCTTATTTATCCGATTATGAAACCGAGCGCATTGCGGCGGAGCTTGTCTATATGCATTCGTTGCTTGGCAATATCGAGCAGGCGGAGGACAGCGGACGGCTTTGCAAGGAATTTTTACAAAGCAATTCGGTGACGGCGAAACGTATTTTGGCGGCGTTTTCTAAAGCGGCAGGCAAGCAGGATGCGTTGCAACCGCTGTTGCAACAAGCGGAAGAAGCAATGTCTACGGAACGCTACCTTGGCGTGAAAAAATTTGAGAAAATTTTACTTTCGCGTATTCTTTCTGTATAAAATTGAAAAGATTGGCAACACTTAAGAAGAAGTATCGTAAAGATAAGTGGAGTTAAAAATGGAGAATATGAAACAAACAACCAAGACGCGCAAAGCAGGGGTTTTGATGCCCGTATCGTCCTTGCCGTCCGATTGCGGTATTGGCACGCTCGGCGCAGGCGCATACGCCTTTTTGGATTGGCTGCACACTGCAGGGATAAAGCTTTGGCAGGTTTTGCCGTTGTTGCCGACGGGGTATGGTGACAGTCCTTATCAATCCTGCTCCTCGGACGCGCTCAACTTCTATTTTATTGATTTTGCCTTGTTGGTAAAAGACGGATTGTTGTACGCGCAGGAATATACGGACGTGGTTTGGAGCGACGACGAGCGCCGCGTTGATTATGGCAGGCTGTTTGCGTATAAAGCGGAAGTTTTAAAAAAGGCGTTTGCTCGTTTTGACAAGACGGATAAGGATTGGCTTGCCTTTTTAGAAAAGGGGAAGTATGCCGATTTTGCTTTGTTTATGACCTTGAAAGCGCAGTTTTCCTATCGTCCTTGGAACGAATGGGACGAGCCGTATAAAAGCGCTGACCAAGACGCGTTGACGGTGTACGCAAACGCGCACAAAGAACAAATTGATTTTTGGCAATTTACGCAATATATCTTCTTAAAACAATGGAATGCTTTGCGTGCATACGCGCATGAACGCGATATTGAAATTATGGGGGATATGCCCATATACGTGGCGTTTGACAGTGTGGAAACGTGGAAATATCGCAAGCAATTGTTTATGCTGGACGGCGAGGGGAATTTGTCCTTGTTGGCAGGCGTACCGCCTGACGCGTTTTCTGAGGACGGACAATTTTGGGGCAATCCGCTGTACGATTGGGATAAAATGAAAGAAGACGGTTACGCTTGGTGGAAGGAACGTTTCCATTATGCGTTTTCCTTGTTCGATTGTATTCGTATTGACCATTTCCGCGCGTTCGATCGTTTTTTTGCTATTCCTGCGGACGCGGAAACAGCGAAAGAGGGCGAATGGCTTGACGGTCCAAAATCGCAACTTTTTAAAGATTTCAAGGACGCATCTATCGTTGCAGAAGATGTGGGCGTTATTGACGACGGCGTGCGCACTTTGTTGCAAGAAACGGGCTATCCCGGCATGAAAGTGTTTGAATTTGCGTTTGACGGTAACCCCGAAAACGAATATTTGCCTTCGCAATATACCGATAGTGCTTGTGTGGCGTATACGGGCACGCACGATAATGATACCTTGCGTTCGTTTATCACGTCTATGGAAAAAGCGGAACGTAAAAGCTTTGAAACCGCCCTTGAGGACGAATGTTTAAAGGCGGACGTTGCCTACGTGACGGAAACGGTGGAAGAAGAATGCGCAAGCATTATCGCTTTGCTGTTTGCCTCTAAAGCGGACACGGTAATCGTGCCTATGCACGACGTATTGTTCCTTGGGGAAGAAGCGCGCCTCAACGCACCCTCTACGGTATCTAATCAAAATTGGACTTTTCGTTTTACCGAACGGGATTTTGGTATCCGCAAGGCGGCGTGGTTGAAAGCCTTAACCGAGGAATACGATAGATAATCACTTCTATTCAATTGCATAAAAATTATTTCTCTCCGATTTTGGTCGGGGAGATTTTTTTTATTTATGCATAAAAAGCTTGCGGAAACTAAACACTAAGAGAAAAGAAAACCGAAAATATCGGTGTAAGGAGGGGACAATGAGAAAAACGGCGAAAGTATTTTGCGGCGTGGCGGCGCTTTGTACGGCGTTTACCTTTACGGGCTGTAAGGGTAAGGATATGTCGCAGGAAACAAAACTGACGGTTTGGGTATCCGAAGCGGATAAAGCGTTTGCGACGATGGTCGCGGAAGAATTTAAGGAAAAACACCCAGATAAAAATTATCGTATCGTTATTGATATTCAAGGGGAAAACGACGTTGCGACAAGAGTTCTGAACGACGTGGAAAATGCGGCGGACGTCTATTCGTTTGTCAACGACCAAACGAGTAAACTTATCAATGGGGACGCGCTTGCGCGTATCGCTGGGGACAGATTGGCAAGAGTAGCGGCGGCAAATTCCGAAGGGGCTATGGATTCGGTGACGGCTACGGTCAAAGGCGCCGAGGGCGTTTACGGAATGCCGTATACGGACAACACTTTCTTTTTGTATTATAACAAGTCGGCGTTGACAAATGAGGACGTAAAAAGCGTAGACGGAATTTTATCAAAATGCGTGGACGGAAAGCAATTTGCCTTTCCTATGACGGACGGTTGGTATACCACTTCCTTTTATTTTGGAAAGGGGTTGGGGTATGAGGTGACGTATGATGAACACCTTGCGGAAACGGCCATTGATTGCAATTTTGATAACGAAACGGGGGTAGCGGTGACGGAAGCTATGTGGGCGTACGTGAAAGACGGTCGAGTAAAAGCGGATGCAAACGATTCGAAGATAGCGGCAGGCTTTAACGACGGCTCTATTATCGCCGCGGTATCGGGGATTTGGAATAAGGAAACGATAAAGGGGTATTTGGGTGAGAATTTTGCTGCGGCAAAATTGCCGACGTATACCCTTAACAAAGGCAAGGCGGGGGAAGAACAGGTGCAATTGGTATCCTTTGCTGGGTATAAGGCAATGGGTGTGAATAATTATTCCAAAAACAAAACGGACGCTATGGACTTTGCGGAATTTTACACCAATAGAGAAAACCAAATTAAGCATTTCGAGGCTCGGGGCTTTGTGCCTACGGACGTAACGGCAAGGGCGGATGAGCGCGTGCAAGCGGACGTTTGCGCAAAAGCAATCACCGAGCAACTGCAACACAGTAAAACGCAAAAGAGTGTGCCGTCCACCTTATGGCTGCCCATGGAAGGCTTGGGTTCGGCAATGGTAACGGGCGCGCAAAGCGGCAATTTCGATTTAACGGCGCAGTTAAAAGCCTGCGTAAATGCCATTGAAAAGACGGTGAAATAAACATTTTCAGGAAAGAAAAGGGAGGGGAAGGAATGAGAAAAGTGGGAAGCCTGAACGGGGTAAAAAAATTCTTTTTTGCGCTAAAGGACGGTTCGTGGTGCACACGGCTTTCCCTTCCCTTGATGGGGTTTGGGCAAATAGCGCGTGGGCAAATAGTCAAAGGCACGGCGTATTTTTTTATTGAAGTTGCTTTCGTTTTATATATGCTTTTGTTCGGGGGCGCGTACGTAGGGCATTTGTTTTCGGGGGATCTCGGTTCAAAGCTTGCGGGCGAGCATTGGAATGAGGAATTGCAAATTTTCGAAAAAGTCAAAGGGGACAACAGCTTTCTTATCTTGCTGTATGGAGTTGCCAGTCTGGTTATTTTCCTGCTGTTTTTGGCGTTTTGGGCGGCGTGCATTCGCGGTAGCTATGAAAATGATTTACGCCTGCGGCGCGGGGAAAGAGTGCGTACGTTACAAGAGGACGCGCGGATATTTTTCAATGAAAAATTTTATATACCTTTGCTGTCTTTGCCCTTCGCCGGCTTGCTAATTTTTACGGTAATGCCGCTCATTTTTATGGTGTTAATTGCCTTTACCAATTACGATTACGCGCACATGCCGCCAGGTAAATTGTTCGATTGGGTGGGGCTGGCAAACTTCCGAACAATGTTTTCGATAACGGACGGCGGCTCGGGGTTTGCGCCCGTATTTTTACGCGTATTGCTTTGGACGTTCGTTTGGGCGTTTTTGGCTACGTTCACCAATTATTTTTTAGGAATGATTGTGGCGTTATTAATCAATAAAAAGGGGATACGCTTAAAGGCGTTATGGAGAACGCTTTTCGTGGTGGCAATCGCCGTACCGCAGTTTGTCACTTTGCTATTGATGCAAAAGATACTGGACGGGGACGGAATTTTAAATAAATTGCTTGGCGTAAACGTGCTGTGGCTATCCGACCAACGCTATTTTTCCATGCTTCCGCGTTTAATGATTATTTTGGTGAACGTATGGATTGGGGTGCCGTATACGCTGTTGATGTGTTCGGGTATATTAATGAATATTCCTGCCGATTATTACGAAGCGGCAACGATAGACGGCGCCTCGCCCGTAAAGGTATTTTTCAATATTACGCTGCCGTATATGCTGCATATCACTACGCCATACCTCATTACGCAGTTTGTGGGGAATATCAACAATTTCAACGTAATTTGGCTGTTGACGGGCGGCGGCCCCGTGAACAACGTTTACTACGGCGGCGGTACGCAGGCGCAGTCGACCGATTTATTGGTTACGTGGCTGTATCGTTTGACGGTTGACCAAAACCCTAAATATAACGTGGCGTCGGTGATAGGGATTGCCATTTTTGTAATCAGCGCTGTGTTGTCGCTATTGACCTATAACCGCGCTTCGTCAGCGAAGAACGAGGAGGCATTTCAATGAGCAGAGCAATGGTTGCAAAATTACGAAAAAAGACTTCAAATGCCCTGACGTACGCTTTGTTGTCCGTGCTTGGATTGTTGTGGATATTGCCCATTTTATATTTGGTTTACACCGCTTTTCGTGTAACGCCGTCGACGGGGATAATCAACACGCTTTTCCCTGACAATTTACAGCTTGGGCTTGGCAATTTTACGCGCTTGTTCGAGGAGACTATTTTTACAAAATGGCTAATCAACACCCTTATCGTGGCAACTTCTTCGTGCGCGCTTACTACCTTTTTTATTCTTATGGTCAGTTATGCGCTGTCAAGAATGCGCTTTAAGCTTCGCAAACCAATAATGAACGTATTGCTCGTCTTGGGAATGTTCCCTGGCTTTATGAGTATGATAGCGGTATATTTTATTTTAAAAGCAATGGCGTTGACCAATTCGCTGTTGGCGCTTGTATTGGTGTATTCGGGGAGCGCGGCGTTGTCCTATTATATTTGCAAAGGATTTTTCGACACCGTACCTCGGGCAATGGAAGAAGCGGCAATTTTGGATGGTGCCAGCCAACCCATGGTGTTTTGGAAAATCATTTTGCCAATGGCAAAGCCGATTATTGTATATACGGTGCTGACCTCCTTTATTGCGCCGTGGTGTGATTTTATCTTTGTCAACACCATTATCAGTGACCGAGAAAAATACACCGTTTCCTTGGGGCTTTACAAAATGATAAATGCGGAAAAGAACAGCTTTAACGACAATTTTACCGTCTTTTGCGCAGGTGCATTCGTTGTCGGGGCAATTATTGTAACGCTTTTCATGAGTATG
>JAZOVQ010000095.1:0-36003 GCA_045658805.1 Candidatus Scatosoma sp. | reverse complement strand
TCGTAAACCTTTCATTAATTTATGCAGGAAGGTAATGTTATGCAAGCTCAATAACATTGCACCATACATTTCCCCCGTGTTAATCAAATGCCGCAAATACGCCTTGGTGTAATTGCGACAGCAATAACAATCGCATTCCTCATCCAACGGCGAGAAATCCTCTTTGAATTTCCCGTTGCGTACAACCACTCTGCCGCGCGAGGTCATTGCCGTACCGTTTCTGGCAATTCTCGTTGCCAAAACACAGTCGAACATATCCACGCCGCGCAACGTGCCTTCAATTAAACAATCCGGCGAGCCAACCCCCATCAAATATCTCGGTACGTCCGTAGGCAGCTTCGGCTGTAAGAAATCTAACAGCTCGTACATAATCGGCTTGGGCTCGCCAACCGACAAACCGCCGATTGCAATACCATGTTTAACAAACGGTAACGTTCTTTCCAAGCTCTCCGCACGCAAATCTTTATACATATTCCCCTGCACAATAGGGAACAACGCCTGCTCGGGCTTGTCGTGGAATTTATAACATCTCTCCAACCACGCCGCCGTACGCTTCATCGCCGCTTTCGCTTGCGCGTGATTATAACCATACTCACTGCATTCGTCAAACGCCATAATAATGTCCGCGCCCAAGTTTTGCTCCACTTGAATTGCCTTTTCCGGCGTAAAGAAATGCTTACTGCCGTCAATGTTTGAAGAAAATTCAACACCCTCGTCGGTGATTTTGTTCAATTTCCCAAGCGAAAATACCTGAAACCCGCCGCTGTCCGTCAAAATAGGCTTGTTCCAGTTCATAAATTTATGCAATCCCCCTGCACGCTTTACAATATCGTCGCCGGGACGCATGTACAAATGATAGGTGTTCGACAAAATAATTTGCGAACCTGCTTCCTCTAAATCCCTCGGGAATACCCCCTTGACCGTCGCTTGCGTGCCTACGGGCATATATACGGGCGTTTCAATGTCCCCGTGTGGCGTGTGCAAAATCCCCGCACGCGCCCCCGTTTCAGGATCGGTTTTTATAAGTTCAAAAGAAAAAAATTCGTTATTCATGCTTTTTCGCTTCCGTTTTTATTTTCGGTATGATTATAGCACATTTTCCGCCAAAACGCAAGTTTTTTCAAAACCCCTTTTTATAATGCCGAAAAATAACTTTATGCGGAATATACACTCATTTTATACATTTATTCATAAGTATTTAATTTTTTATAAAAAAAGTTGAATAATGCCTTTAAAATTGGTTGACTTATTAAAAAAATAGGACTACAATAAACCCATCATTACGTTGAGGCGTATAATACATTATATATAAAAGGAGAATAAATTTTATGAAACTTAAGAAAATTTTGGCAACCGTATTAGCTACGGTATCCGCATTTGCAACCCTTTCGCTTGCTGCATGTAACGGCGATAGCACCTACGTTGCTACCCCTATCGTTGCTGACGAAAACGAACAATATGCATTCGCTATCGGTAAGACCGCTTCCAAGAAAGACGATATCCTCGCTGCTATGAACAAGGTTATCGACGAAATTGAAATTGCTGACGTTGTAAGCTACTATGATGCAATTTCTTTGGACGCTACCCCTTCCGTTACGCTTGAATTTGCTGACCTTTCGGACAACACCGGCGATACGTTGCAAGTATACACCAACGCTGAATTTGCACCTTTCGAATTCCGTGATAATTCCAACAACATCGTTGGCGTTGATATGTATATCATGGAACTTGTTGCGGAAGAATTGAACATGAAGGTTAACTTCAACGACATCGCATTTGACGCAATCGTTGGTAAAGTTGCTGCTGAAGACAACGCTATCGGCGCTGCTGGTATGACGGTTACCGCTGAACGTGAAGAAAAAGTTGATTTCTCCAACACCTACTTCTCCACCGTTCAATGCATTATCAGCAAAGACAGCGAAGCGTTTGCTACCCTTGAAAGCTTGAAAGGTAAGAAGATCGGCGTACAAAAAGGTACGACGGGTTGGAAGATTGTTGAAGACGCTATCGCAAGCGGCATTTTGAAAGACAGCGGCGCAGAAGTTATCTCTTATGATAACGGTCCTGTTGCTTTCACCGCTTTGAAAGCAGGTAAGTGCGACGTTGTAGTTATCGACGAACTTCCTGCAAAGAAACTCGTTAAATAATCTTTACATTACATTCACTTCAAAGGCAGAGCCTTCTTAAGGTTCTGCTTTTGCATGTACAAAGGAGTTTTTATGTTAGATGGTTTTTTGGCTGCATTAAAGGGCGAACGCTGGACGTGGTATTTCCAAGGCTTGGGCAAAACGTTGCTCATTTCTTTGGGCTCCATTCTTCTTGGCTGCATCCTCGGCGTTATCGTTTCTTTAATTAAATACACCAATAAAAAATATGGAAAGCTTAAGGTTGCAAGCAAAATTTGCGACGGCTACCTTACCATTTTCCGCGGTACCCCTGTTTACGTACAGCTTTTGATTATGTACCTCATTGTCTTGGTTAGCGTACCCAGCATGTGGGTTGCTATTTTGACCTTTGGTATCAATTCGGGTGCGTACGTTGCGGAAATTATCCGCGGCGGCTTGGAAAGCGTAGACGACGGTCAGTTGGAAGCAGGCAACTCGTTGGGGTTGAGCAATTTCCAAGTGCTTATTTCTATCGTATTACCGCAAGCAATTAGACGCGCGCTTCCCCCGTTCTGTAACGAATTTATCGCACTTATCAAGGAAACCTCTATCGTTGGTACTATCGGTATCGTTGACTTGACCAAGGTTGCGGCAAGCATTACCGCAAGAACGTACGACGCGTTTGCACCCTACCTCATTACGGCTATTATGTATCTCGCTGTGGTTATGTTGCTTACGTATTTGTTAAAATTGCTTGAAAGGAGGTTGGCAAGAAGTGACAGATAAAGAATTTCAACAACCTATCATTCAGGTAAATAACTTATACAAATATTTTGGGAAATTAAAAGTTTTACAAGGCGTTAACGCCAACATTTATAAGGGTGACGTTGTAGCTATTATCGGTCCCTCGGGCTGCGGTAAATCCACTTTCCTTCGTTGCTTGAACTTCCTCGAAAAACCTTCGGCAGGCGAAATTAGTTTTAACAATGAACTTATTTTCAAAAACACACGCGTTTATTACAAGTATCGCATGAAAGAGTTGCTTGCAAAGAAAAAGGAAGGGCAATTCGATGCGGCGGCGCAAAAGCAATATGCCGAGCTGGAAATGCAATATAAGGAAATTCGCCCCGCGGAAAAGGCAATTGAAAAGGCTACCATGCAAAAGGTAAATCAATATCGTCAAAAAATTGGTATGGTGTTCCAGCAATTTAACTTGTTCCCCCACTTGACCGTAATGCAAAACATTACGCTTGCGCCCGTAAAATTAAAGAAAATGACGGAAATTGAAGCGGAGCAAAAAGCAATGAAGCTTTTGGAAAAAGTAGGTTTGGCGGACAAGGCGCAGGCTTACCCCTCCACTCTTTCGGGCGGTCAAAAACAGCGTATCGCTATCGTGCGCGCGCTTGCAATGGAGCCTGAAGTTATGCTCTTCGACGAGCCCACTTCCGCATTGGACCCTGAAATGGTAGGCGAAGTTTTAAACGTAATGACCGAGCTTGCTAAAGAAGGCATGACTATGATTGTGGTTACACACGAAATGGGCTTCGCAAAAGAAGTGGCTAACCGTGTAATTTTCATGAACGACGGCGTTATCAAAGAAGAAAATAACCCCAAAGATTTCTTCGAAAACCCGCAAGACGAACGCTTGAAAGATTTCCTTTCTAAAGTGTTATAAAAGAAAAATCCAAACCCGTTACGTGTGTTACGCGACGGGTTTTTTCTTGACTTTTTCACAAAAAAGGCGTACAATAAAGAAAAGGAGAAAAGGCTATGCTGTTTAATTATCATACGCATACAAAACGCTGTAAGCACGCCGTTGGCGAGGATAGAGAATACGTAGAAAAGGCCATTGAAATGGGTATCAAAACCCTCGGCTTTTCCGACCATGCCCCCTATCTTTTCCCCGACGGATACCAATCCTCTTTCCGTATGTACGTTGACGAGCTGGAAGCTTACGTTTCTTCCATTCGCTCCCTCGCCAAGGAATTTGAAAAGGATATCCGTATCCTGTGCGGTTTCGAGCTGGAATATTACCCTCGTTTCCATAAGGACGAAATGGCGTTTTTAAAACAAGTGCAACCCGATTATTTGATTATGGGACAACACTTTTTTGGCAATGAAATTGACGGCGGACCTGCGCCGCATATCGACGACGACCAGCGTTTTCAAAATTATATTTCCCAAGTGATTGAGGGCCTAAAAACAGGTGATTTCCTCTATCTTGCGCACCCCGATTTGGTGGGTTTCCGCTGCAGTGACGAAACGATTGACAGCGGTTATCGCCGTCTTTGCGAAAACGCAAAACGCTTGCATATTCCCCTTGAAATCAATATGTTGGGAATGCGCACAAATAGACATTATCCCAACGAACGTTTTTTTAAAATTGTCGGTGAAGTGGGTAACCAGGTTGTTTTAGGCTTGGACGCACATGCGCCAAACGAGATTTGTGACAGCGCGTCCGAAACGTTCGCTAAAGACATGGTATCGGCATTCGGCTTAAAATTAATAGACAAACCCCTTTTGTAAAGGTAGATAAAAGGACTTTGGAGTGGTTTCCAAAGTCCTTTTTTTTGTTGAATTTTAATGAACTGTATCGAGATAGCGTTACCGCTCAATCCCAAGCTAACCCGTTTTAAATACAAGGTCAAGCGGAACGCTTGCGAACGGTATCGGGATAGCGTTACCGTCCAACTATCAACATGGTTGTTTGAAAAGCATGGTCAAGCGGAACGCTTGCTTGACGGCTAACGCCGTAGTGGCGCAACCTATGGTTGCTTATATAGGTCCATTACCGCCTATCGACGGCGATTGCCATCGAGGCTTTAAGGCTCTGCCTTAAAAATCCGTAAGGGGCAATGCCCCTTAACCCATACCCTTAAACGAACAGTAACTGTAAAGCCTTACCGCCCAAATATCGACATTGTAACGTTGAAATACATGGTCAAGCGGAACGCTTGCGAACGGTATCGGGGTAGCGTTACCGCTCAATTACCAACATGGTTGTTTGAAAAACTGGATGCAACGGCACGTTGCCTTATATACGTTTTTACTTATTCTAATTCGAAGGCGCCGGTGTACAACTGATAATACGTCCCGCGCTGTTCAATAAGCTGTTCGTGCGTGCCACGCTCAATAATCCGACCGTGGTCCAAAACCATAATCGCATTGGAGTTTCTTACCGTCGATAAACGATGGGCAATAACAAATACCGTTCGGCCATGCATCAATTTATCCATACCGTCTTGTACCAACGCTTCCGTACGCGTGTCAATGGAAGACGTTGCTTCGTCCAAAATCATAACAGGCGTATCCGCAACCTCTGCACGCGCAATTGACAACAACTGTCTTTGTCCCTGCGAAAGGTTCGCACCGTTGTTCGTCAACATCGTGTTATACCCCTCCGGCAAACGGCAAATGAAATCGTCCGCATTCGCAAGCTTCGCCGCTTCAATACATTCCTCGTCCGTAGCGTCTAAACGCCCGTAACGAATGTTTTCCATTACCGTACCCGTAAAGAGGTTGGTGTCTTGCAATACAATACCCAAAGAACGACGCAAATCGCTCTTTTTAATTTTGTTGATATTGATACCGTCGTAACGGATTTTCCCGTCCGCAATATCGTAGAAACGATTGATAAGGTTGGTGATAGTCGTTTTCCCTGCACCTGTTGCGCCTACAAACGCAATCTTTTGACCAGGCTTTGCGTACAACGTGACGTCCGTCAATACCTGCTTTTCGGGTACATAGCAGAAATCCACCATATCCATAACGATATCCCCTTTCAATTCGGTATACGTCGTTGTGTTTTCGGCTTTGTGATAATGCTTCCAAGCCCACAAGCCCGTACGTTTTTCCGTTTCTACAAGATTACCGTTTTCATCGCGCATTGCGTGTACCAACGTAACGTAACCGTCGTCCACTTCCGGCTCTTCGTCCATTAAAGTGAACACACGGCTTGCGCCTGCCATACCCATCGCCACCATCGAAACTTGGTGGGACATTTGGTTTACCGTTTGCGTAAAGTTACGCGATATACCCAAAAACGCAACGATTATACCAATTTTCAACGGCTCAATACCGCCAAAAATAGAACTCAAACCCACGTTAGGAACGTCCAAAACAAACAATACACCGCCGATAATAGACAGCAATACGTAGGTAATGTTACCGATATTTCCCAAAATAGGACCGAGTACGTTACCAAAAATATGCGCGCGTTCGCTGTCTTTAAAGAGCTGTTCGTTCAATTCGTCAAATTCCTCTTTCGCCTTTTCTTCGTGCGTAAAGACTTTGACAACCTTTTGCCCTTTCATCATTTCTTCCATAAACCCTTCTTCGCGGGCAAGGGAAGATTGTTGCGAAATCATATATTTTGCGCTGTTACCGCCAATTTTCTTTACAACCATCGTCATGGCAACGGTACAAGCAAACACCACAAGCGTCAGCCAAATGCTGTACGTAAGCATAATGAAAACGGATACAATCAACGTCAACGTACTGCTAAAAATAGTCGGCAAGCTTTGCCCAATCAACTGTCTGGTCGCGTCCGTATCGTTGGTATACGTACTCATAATATCGCCGTGCGCGTGCGTGTCAAAATACTTAATAGGCAAAGTTTGCATCTTCGCAAACATATCCGTACGCAAGTGGTACAGCATACCCTGCGTAACCGTCGCCATAATTCTCGTATACAAAAACGAAGTGAAAATTACGATAGAGTATACGGAAATCATCATAATTACCAGCCCCATCAGCTTAGCTTGCAAGGCTGAATTGAAGCTCGTTTCCATTGCAGGCGTAATAACTTCGTCGACTAACATTTGCATATAAATCGAGGACACCAAACCGCCGACCGAGCTTAACAAAATGCAAGCAAATACGAGAATTAAACGCCATTTATAATATCGGAATGCCGTTTTTAACAATCTTTTAAAGGTACCCTTTTTAATCATACCTTTGGGTACGGGCATACCCCGTCCGCGCATCGGCCCTTTGGGCATTGCGGGGGCTCTTTTTGCTTCAGCCATTATGCTTCACCTCCTTCTTCGTTTTTAGAGGAGTGGCTTTTGGTCTGCGCCTCGTAAATTTCACGATAAATTTCGCTGGTGCGTATCAATTGTTCGTGGTTGCCGCAAGCAACGATATGTCCGCCGTCCATAACCAAAATTTTGTCCGCGTGTTCCACGGAAGAAATACGCTGTGCAATGATAATTTTCGTCGTATCGGGAATTTCCGATTTAAACGCTTGTCTAATCAACGCATCCGTCTTGGTGTCAACCGCCGACGTCGAATCGTCCAAAATAAGCACTTTGGGTTTTCTAAGCAAAGCGCGCGCGATACAAAGACGTTGCTTTTGACCGCCCGAAACGTTGGTGCCGCCTGCTTCAATATAGGTATCGTAACCGTCGGGGAATGCGGAAATAAATTCGTCCGCCTGCGCCAATTTACATACGCGTACGATATCCTCGTCCGTAGCGTTTTCGTCGCCCCAGCGCAAGTTTTCCTTTATCGTACCAGAGAACAATACGTTCTTTTGCAATACGACGGAAACTTCGCGGCGCAATACGTCCAAATCGTATTCCTTAACGTTGATACCGCCGACGTACACTTCGCCTTCCGTCGTATCATACAAACGGGGAATCAATTGGATTAAGGTCGTTTTCGAAGAACCCGTACTGCCTAAAATCCCCACGGTTTCCCCCGATTTAATGTCAAGGTCAATGTCAAAAAGGGCAAACTTGCTTGCCGACTTCGAATATTTAAAGTTTACGTTTTCAAAACGAATAGAACCGTCTGCAACTTCTTTCACGCCGTTTGCAGGGCTGATAATATCCGATTCCTCGTTCAAAACCTCGGTGATACGGCGCGCCGATTCCAAAGACATGGACAGCATAACGAAAATCATCGAGAACATCATAAGACAGGACAACATTTGAATGCCGTACTGAATCAATGCGGAAAGTTCTCCTTTGCCGAAGCCTTCAAACGCCGCCCAGTGCATTTTATCAATAATTGCGTATGCCGCAAATACCGAAATGAGAATGGACGCGAAATTAATGAAAAAGGTCATAATCGGCGTGTTGAGCGCAATTACTTTTTCCGCTTTCGTGAAATCGTTTCTCACTTCCCCTGCCGCTTTTTGGAATTTTTCCGTTTCGTATTCTTCACGCACAAACGATTTTACTACGCGGATACCGCCCACGTTTTCCTGTACGGAATTGTTGAGCGCGTCGTATTTTTTGAAAATACGGCGGAAGAAAGGCAACACGTACCACATAATACCAAAAATAATCAAGCCTAAAAGTGGTACGGTCGCAAGGAAGATCCACGCCAAGCGAGGGTTTACCGTAAAGCTCATAATGATAGCAAACAAGAATTGCAACGGCACGCGGATAACGATACGCAAACACATTTGATAGGATTGCTGTACGTTTGTAACGTCCGTCGTTAAACGAGTAACGAGGGAGGACGAGGAGAATTTATCCACGTTCCCAAACGAGAATTTTTGTACGCGATAAAAGAGATCGTGACGGAGATTTTTTGCAAAACCACAGCTTGCTGTCGCTGCAAACTTCCCTGCCAAACCGCCGCTCATCATCGAAAAAAGCGCCAATGCGACCAAGATTCCGCCGTATTTTAATATGGACATCATCGCCGCATCCGAAGCGATACCGTCCACGTCAATTGCGGCAATCAATTTCGCCATAATAAAGGGGATTAGACATTCGCAAAACGCTTCCAACGCCATAAATATGGGCGTAATAACGGAAGGTTTTTTATATTCCCTTACGCTTTTGAGCAGGGTTTTGACCATTCCCTTGCCCTCTTTTTTTACTTTCGCCGACATACTTTGTTTTACCTCTTACATAGTGTAGTCTTTTTAAACGTTTTAATTGTATGCTTTCCAAAAAAGAAAGTCAATTATTTGCATGGAAAAATTATCCGTTTCACAAAAAATTCACCGTTTTTTCGTCCATTTCAACGGGTAAAATTCCTGCAAAACGAAATCCTTTCAAGAAAGGATTTTTTCATGGGAAAAGGCGAGCGTAATACAACCCGCCTTTTCTATTGTCGTTATTTACGCATTGTAAATGGGAACAGTGTTTACCCATTGCGTCCAATCAATGCTGCCGCCTGCGGTTTGGCAATAGTAAATGTAAGGATTTACGATAGAACCGTCCTCTTTGGAAAGAGGAATAACCGAACCGCCCATCAAAGGCGTGCCTTCTCTTACGTTACGGTTTACGATACGGCCATCGTCCAACAAGCAGTTGTAACGATCGTATTCGGTGGATTTTTGACCAAATTGGAAACGAACGCCTTGATATACGACGCTTGCGCTGATACAGTGTTCGTGACCTACGAATACGGAGTCAACACCCAACGCCTTCATGCCGTTCCAAACGCTATAATCAGCATCCCATTCGCCCTTCAATTGGCTGCCGATATGGCCGAAATCGTCTTCCGCTTTGCCGATAAGACGGTCTACGTAGATAGGATTATCCGACGAAGTGTTTTCATTGAAACCATATTGCGCGTATGCAAGTTCGAAAATGCTTTGTTGGATATGGTATGCAAAGGAAATTTTCGTATCGGGGGACGCTTCTTTCAAAATGCCGATTTGCGTGGTGTACCATTCAATTTGGTCACGGCCGAAGCCCGTATCTCTGGTGGTATGGCCGTTTGCCAACGATTCGTCGCTGACGTTGCCGCAGCCGTTGGAGTCGAGCATGTAGAACACACGCTTAATTTCACCGCCCTGTACGATACCTACCGAATAGTTACCGTTACCCGTCAAGGTCTTTTGTTCAAACAAGCAATGTTCCGCCTTTTCAAACTGTTCGCATTGCCAGTCAACACCCATTTTACTTTCGTTATCGTGGTTACCGAAAATGGGAGCCCAAGGAATGTCGAAGCTTTCCATGAATTCAACCAAATAGGTCAACGCTTCGCCGTTGTCGTCAAATTCACCGTATACGTTGTCGCCCGTCATAATAATCAAATCGGGGTTTACCGCTTCGATCGTTTCACGCAAATAATTGTAGCAACGGATATCCTTATTTCTCTTTGCCCAATCGTTTACGTGTACGCCGTCACGACCGGGACGTGCGTTTTCCGCATAAATAATTTGCGTATCCGTCAATTGCAATACAACGGGGTCTCTGTCTGCAGGCACTTCTACAATGAAATCGGGAATGTTCAAAAGAGAATACAAAATCGTTTCCATTTGCGTAATCTTCTTATCCCCTTCTTCGTCCGCGAAATAACCGCCGCAAACTTCGCAGGACCAGTGTTCTTTCACACCGTTTTCTCTGCCTTGCGCAAGCACTTCCGCATGGTGAATTAAGCTGTGGTCTACCATACCAACGCTGATTTTCGTCTTGTCGATTTTTTCGGTGCAAGCTTCATCTGCATAGCTGTTGTAGCATTCGGAACAGCTCCAATATTCCATAGTACCCTTTTTGGTACAGGTAGGCGCAATACCTTCCGTTTTCGTCAATTGGTGAGGAAGCTTTTCAAGAACAAGGTCGTCCCAAGTTACTTCTTCCTTGCCTTCGTGATCTGCAAACATTGCGTCACAGCTCTTACAAATCCAGTATGCCAAGTTACCGTCTTTCAAGCAAGTAGGTTCCCAAGACGCTTTTTTAATTAAGCTATGTACGTGTTGTACTTCTTGTTCGCTCGCAGACGAATTGCCGCTATTTTCCGTGCTGGGTGTCGATTGACAAGCCGTCAACGAAAATACGCTTAAAATGCTCAAAAATATGCTAATAGGTTTCTTCATATCTGTCTCCTTATATCTTTTTCTGTTTTAATATTGATTCCGCCGTTTTTCTTACAGCTTAATCATAATAACGGGTGCTACACCGCTATCTTTAATATCCATATTCACCGAAACGTTGGTTTTACCGCTGCGTTCGCCCTGCGTTACGTGCGAGCTTTCTTCCGAGTGCGGAGAACGAAGCATCCACGTGCCGTTGCCAAGGAAACGGCCGCTGGTACTCGTCCAAGCGCCAATCGCTCTTGCATAATCGGTCGTTTTCAACATACGAAGTGCGTCTTCGGTAATGGCATATTTTTGGAAACCGAACGCCGTATTGATTGTATCCTTAAAGGAAAGCAACGTTACCTTATCGTTGGTGTTTTCGCAGGTGAACGGGTTGGTTTCCTTAATGGTCGTCGCCGCGCTGTTGTCTACGAACATCGTTTGCATCAACGCTTGTTGCGTTTCGTCAAACGCCGTATTGTAAAATTCATTCAACAACCAATTTCTTACGGCACTGTATTTATAATTGTTTGCAAACGTACCCGCAGGCGCGCCGTTCGCCGTCGTGTAATAGGTGTTGTTGCTCGTGTTGTAATAATAATCGTCTTGATAAGACATTGCCGAAATAACGCTATTGCAAAGCAATTTCACCGTGCCTTCCGTCGAATTTTCCGTCAAAACGTACCAACGAATAGGCTCAACCTTGAAATAATACGTTTCCCCGGTCATAACCGAATCCCCATTGGCAAAAACATATTCAAAGGTGTGGGGCGTTGCTACTACTTTTGCATAATACGCGCCGTCTTCGCCTACGTAATAGCCATTTTCGCTAGCTTCTTCCGCTACGCGCACGTCGTCCTCTTTCAAGCTTTGGGGATATTCGCCAAAATAAATATACCGACCGTCACGCTTAATAAGCTCCGTTTGGCACACTTCGCAAACGCCGTCGGTCCATACGTGGCTGTGCCCTAACGTAGAGAAATCCACTTCGGTGTTCTCTTCCTCTTCACTATCCGATTCTTCGGGCTCTTCGCTAACGGAAGAATCTTCTTCGGGTTCTTCGCTTGCAGAAGAATCTTCTTCGGGTTCTTCGCTCACCGAGGATTCGTCTTCAGGCTCTTCGCTAACGGAAGCTTCCAAATCCGACGCGCTTTCTACGCTTTCGCTTTCCGAGCTCGCACCGCCGTTTGCCAACATATCGCAAGAAGCAAAGCTAATAACGTTGGTCGCTATGCTAAGACAAACTGCGATAGAGATAAGAATTTTTTTAATGTTTTTCATTTATACATTCTCCTTTTGCGGTAGAATAAAGTTGCTTTTATAAGGTAAAGCTTACCTTTTCGCCTTTAGGCGAAATTATAAAACGCCCATATCCAACAAAACGTCCGAGAGTTTTGCAAAAGCTTCAGGAGAAAGCGTTTCCCCTCTCGCCTTCTCGTCTACGCCTGCCGCCGCAAGCGCTTTTTTCGCATCCTCTCTCGACAGTTTGAAGCTGTTTACGAGATTGTTTTCCAACGTTTTTCGACGGTTGAGGAAAGCGCATTTCACCGTTTGACGGTACGCTTTTTCGCCCTTAACCGCAATTCTTCCTCGCTCGAAATCAATTTTCACCACCGCCGAATCGACATTGGGACGAGGATAGAACAAATTACGAGATACTCTCTTTACCACTTTGGCAGTGCCTTTCAAGGCAATTGCCGCTGTGATAGAGCCGTATTCCGCTGTGTTTTCCTTGGCGCAAAAACGGTCTGCCACCTCTTCCTGCACCATAATCGACAACCCCTGCACCTTTTCGCTTTCTTCCAGCAATTTGGTGACAAGCGGCGTCGTGATATAATAGGGCAAATTCGCAACGACGGTATATTCCCCAATTTCCTTTTCAAACTCTTTTAAATCAAGTTTATTGAAATCGCGGAAAATAACCTCTACGTTGTCCAGCCCAGCCAGCGTTTCCGCCAGCACGGGTTGCAAATCCTTATCAATATCAAAGGCATACACTTTCTTTGCCGTTTCCGCAAGCGCACGCGTGAGCGTACCTGCGCCGCAACCAATTTCTACCACCACCGTTTCCGAGGTGATGCCCGACGCGGACACGATTGATTGCAATAAGTTGGCGTCCGATATGAAGTTTTGCCCGAACTGCTTTTTAAAATGAAATCCGTGCTTGGTCAGCACCGAACGCAAATCTTGCATAGCGCTCTCCTTTTTTAAACGTGACGGCACACCGTTCAAAACGGCATACCAGGTATGCGATTATTAAGAATCTGTGAGGTATTTACGTACGTACAAGGGTACGTTTAAGCTGTCCGCCAAACGCTTGCAGGCTTCCACTTCCTCTTCCCCGATACAATCGACGATAGAGAAGCGGCAAGGCACGCCGTTTCTACGGCAAAGCTTTGCAAACTCCAACATTCCCTCGAAGCCGCTTTCTCTAAATTGAGAACGGCAAATGGGTTGATATTTTTCCACGCAGGACGCGTTGAGCGAAACGTTTACAAAATCAATTTTTCCCTTCAAATCGGGGACGATATCCCGCTTGTTGATAAGGTTACCTTGACCGTTGGTGTTCAAACGGGTTTTCAAACCCTTGCTGTGGAAATAATCGCAAAGCGCTACCATTTCCGCAACCTTGTAGGTCGGTTCGCCAAAGCCGCAGAATACCGCTTCTTTAAAACGAGTCAAATCCCCAAAGCCGTTTGCCGCTGCAATCACTTTTTCTACCGTAGGATCGCCATGGCGAATCCATAAGTAATTACCATAATAGCTGGAGCGTTCGTTTCTTACGCAAAAATCGCAGGCGTTGGAGCATTTGTTTGTCAAGTTGACGTACAAATTGCCGTCCAAAACGTAGAGATAGGTATCCTTGCGGTTTTCCTCTTTTTTCGGATCGTGCTGCTTTTCTTTGCCCTTGTTTTTATCTTGATTTTTTTGCTTTTGAGGCTGTTGTTGTATGGGTTGAGGCTGCTTGTTTTCTTTTTGCTTGTCCTTATGCCCACCGTTTTGTTTGTCGTTTTTGCGGTTTTGATTTTGTTCATTGCCGCCATTTTTATTACGACTTTGATTGTGACCGCCGTTTTGCCCGTTTTTCTGACCATTCTTTTGCCCATTTTGTCCGTTGGGATTTTGGTTGTTTTGGGCTTGCGCATTTTGGTTGTTTTGAGGGTTGCCGTTTTGGCTATTCGGGTTTTGGTTGTTGCCGCTGTGACCGCCTCTATGGCGTCTTCTCTTGCGGCGTCCGCCCATACCTTGGCCCTCTTGACCGCCCTGCGCTACGTTGTTTTCTTTCTTTTCATCCATACGATTATTTCAGCTTAAAAAACAAGTTTTTTGCGTTTTCAAGAATTTGTTTTTCAAGCGCCTCCGTTTCTTCGTTTCTGAGCGCGGAGAAATTCTCCACGATATATTTGATATTTTTCGGTTCGTTAGGGAAGCATCCTCTAAAGGGCACGGGCGTCAAATACGGACAATCCGTTTCCGATAAAAGACGGTCTGCAGGCATTATGCGTACGCAATCCTGCGCCTTCTTTGCGTTTTTAAAGGTGGTCGGACCGCCAAAGGAAAAGGACAAACCCAGCTTCAAAAAGCTCTCCGCCATTTCGGGGGAATAGGAATAACAATGCAACAAACCGCCCTTTTTCAAAAGCGAGCGTTGCGCTTGTAAAAATTCCAACGTTTCCTGCGCCGCGTCACGGCTATGAATAACGACGGGCAAGCCCAGCTCGTCCGCGAGAATAAGCTGACGAAGAAAAAGCTCTCTTTGCGTTTCCTTTGGAGGATTGTCCTCAAAATGATAATCCAGCCCGATTTCGCCTATCGCCACACATTTTTCATGCAAGCCCAGCGCGCGGATTTCCTCCAAATCCCCTTCGTTATATTTTTTCAATTCGCTAGGGTGAAACCCTGCGCAAAAATACACCTGCGCGTATTTTTCGCTTAAATCCCTTGCAACGCGAGAGGAAGCGAAGTCGAAGCCCGAACAAATCACCCTGCCCACGCCGTTTTCTTCGGCGCGGCGAAGCACCTCGTCCAAGCCGCCAACTTCGTCAAACTCCTCACCCGTCAAGTGACAATGCACGTCAATATACATTTTTAAACCCCAAGCTTAACCCAAAACCGTACCGCTTTCGACGTCCGCTTCAGGTACAATCAACGAGAAGTTGCCGTTTGCGTCTTCCGCCGCCATAATCATGCCTTGCGATTCGATACCGCAAATTTTTCTCGGTGCGAGGTTGGTGACAAACACTACCTTTTTGCCAACCATTTCTTCGGGTTTGAAATGCTTTGCAATCCCCGAAACAACCGTACGGATTTCGTCGCCGAATTTCACCGTTTCTTTCAAGAGTTTAGAGGATTTAGGCACGGCTTCGCAAGCGATAATTTCGCCGACACGGAGCTGTACTTTAAGGAAATCGTCAAAGGAAATTTCAGGCGTTTTGTTTTCTTCCTGTGCTTCCGCAGGCTGTTCCGCCGCCTTTTCAGCAGGTTTTTCTTGAGGCGCAAGCTTTGCCATTTCCTTTGCGTACGCCGCTGCTTGTTCTTCACGGATTTTTTCAATTTCCGGCGCAAGCGTCTTGAAGTCAATACGTGCAAACAAGGGAGGCACTGCCGTTACCGTCACGCTGTCGCGGAGGGCAAACGTTGCGCAGTTTTCAAAGCTTCTGCTTTCCGCACCGTACGCCGCGAGAATTTTCGCCGACGTTTCGGGCATAAAGCTATCGAGAAGGGAAGCACCGATTTGAATGGCTTCCGCAAGGTTATACAATACGTCGTTAAGACGGCTCTTTTTGCTTTCGTCTTTCGCAAGCGCCCAAGGCATCGTTTCGTCGATATATTTGTTTGCTCTGCGGAAAAGCGTGAACACTTCGGAGATAGCGTCCGCGATACGCAATTCGTCCGCTTTCGCGCGCATCTTCGCAACCGTACCCGTTATCGTTGCCTTGAATTCAGCATCGGGATCTTCTTCGTTTGCGGGAAGAGATTTTACAACCGTACCGCCGAAATATTTATCAATCATCGCAATCGTACGGCTAACGAGGTTACCAAGCACGTTGGCAAGGTCGGTGTTGAAGCGTTCCGCTACCAATTCCCAAGTGATTTGGCCGTCGTTGTCGAAAGGCATTTCGTGCAACACGAAATAACGTACGGCGTCCACGCCGAACAAACGCGACAAATCGTCCGCATAAATTACGTTGCCCTTCGATTTACTCATTTTGCCGTCGCCCTGCAACAACCAAGGGTGACCGAAAATTTGCTTAGGCAAAGGTTCGCCGAGCGCCATGAGGAAAATGGGCCAATAAATGGTGTGGAAACGCAAAATATCCTTACCGATAAGGTGCAAATCCGCAGGCCAATATTTCTTATATTTTCCATCGTGGTTGCCGTCCACGTCAAAGCCGATACCCGTGATATAGTTGGTCAATGCGTCCAACCAAACGTATACGACGTGACGAGGGTCAAATTCCACGGGAACACCCCATTTAAAGGAAGTACGGGATACGCAAAGATCCTGCAAGCCCTTCAAAAGGAAATTGTTCATCATTTCGTTTTTACGGGAAACGGGTTGAATAAATTCGGGATGGCTGTTGATATGTTCAATCAATCTATCCGCATACTTGCCCATTTTGAAGAAATACGCTTCTTCCTTCGCAGGCTTAACGTCTCTGCCGCAATCGGGGCATTTGCCTTCCACCAATTGGCTTTCCGTCCAAAACGATTCGCAAGGGGTGCAATACATACCTTCGTAATAGCCCTTGTAAATGTCGCCTTGGTCGTAGAATTTTTTAAAGATTTTGGAAACTTGCTTTACGTGATATTCGTCCGTCGTACGCATAAATTTATCATACGAAGTGCCAACCGAATCCCAAATTTGTTTAATTTCGCCGGCTACGCCGTCAACGAATTGTTGAGGAGTAACCCCTGCCGCTTCCGCTTTTTCTTGAATTTTTTGTCCGTGTTCGTCCGTACCCGTTTGGAAAAATACGTCGTAACCGTCCTTTCTTTTATAGCGTGCAATTGCGTCCGCCAAAATTGCTTCGTAGGTGTTGCCGATATGGGGCTTACCCGAAGTGTACGCGATTGCCGTTGTAATGTAATAAGGTTTCTTTGCCATAAAAAACCCTCCTTCTTCCTATTTCCTTTCCATTATATACTTTTTTTATAAAAAAGTAAAACGTTTTTTGGCTCACAAAACAATTTACTGCCTCGCATTGGGGATATATCTCTTCCTTTTTTTGTAAAATTACCTCCTTTTTCCTCGATAACGTTGTGGCCTTGGGGAATTTTGCGCGCCCTCGGCGCATATAGTAAGGCTATGAACGTACTTTTCGCCGCCGTATTTTGTATTGCCACTTTTTTACTTTTATGTCTTTCGCCTGAAAATTTCCTCGCCGCTATGCTGGACGGCGCAAGCAAGGGCGCAACCGTTTGCTGCTCGCTTATCGCCACTTATACCGTATGGCTGGGGCTAATGCGCGTTTGGGAAGACAGCGGCGTTTCGCGCGGTGTTTCCAAGCTGTTAAAACCGCTTGCAAAACGCCTTTTTAAAACGGACGACGAACAAACTCTAACGGCGATTTCTATGAATTTGTCCGTCAATATGCTTGGCATTTCGGGGGCGGCTACGCCGTACGGAATTCAAGCGGCAAAATTGCTGGATCGTACCGAGCATGCCGAATACGCTTCGGCAATGTTCTTCGTTTTAAACGCCACTTCTTTGCAAATTTTCCCCTCGTCTATGATTGCCGTCCGTGTTGCTTTGCAAAGCGCGTCCCCCACTGACATTGTTTTACCTACCCTGCTTTCCACGCTTTTCTCCACCGTTTTGGGCGGTTTTCTCACTTGGGTATTTTTACGTCCCAAAAAGAAAAAACAAGCGCGTTTTTCACCGCTTGTTCCCAATAAAAATAGTAAAATGCAGGGGGCAGGTGCTTGATGAACCATTTTTTTACCCTACTTATTCCACTTATTTTTTTATTCTCATTCGGCTTCGCGCTGTTTAGAAAAGTGAAAATTTACGACAGCTTTACCGAGGGTGTAAAAAACGCCGTACCATTAATCGTATCCGTCTTCCCCTACGTCGCCGCCGTCACCATGCTTTCCAAATTGTTTGAGGTCAGCGGATTAGAAGCTACCCTCACTTCGGTTATATCCCCCTTATTTGACAGCGTAGGAATTCCGGGGGAAATTGCCCCTCTGGCTTTGATAAAACCCCTTTCGGGCAGCGGCTCTATCGCCGTCTTAACCCAAATTCTTGAACGCTACGGCGTGGATAGCTATGCCGCCCGCTGCGCTTGCGTGCTGTACGGCTCGTCGGAAACGGTGTTTTATATCGGCGCCGTTTACTTTGCAGGCATCAAACGAAAAAAGCTAACCGCCGCCCTTTGCATTTCCCTTTTTGCTTATTTCCTCTCTATCCTTTTAAGTTGCTTCCTTTGTCGAATTATGTGAATTATCCCAGCTTTTCACAAAAATACCCCGTTTTTTATGAAAATATCCGTTGTAAAAATGTGAAAATGTGAATTTTTAACATTTTTTGCTTTAAATTTATACTTTTTACCCTTAAAAAAAATTATTAAAAAATTTCTTTACTTTTTTTTCTAATCATGTTAAAATATACTTGTAAATCGGTTGTGAACACCGAGATACATGAAACAGCTCATCATTTTCCCCCTTATCATATAGGTAATCGGCTTGCAACCAACGAGGTTACAAGCCGATTATCATTTTTTTACGTATTTACAAATTTTCAAAGAATGTGCGAAGCGGTTAACCGCGTACGCTGTTGCCCATTTCATAGGCGATGCCCGTCAATTCGGGACGGTTTAAAACATCCCCTTTGTCAGCAACGCCCTTGCCGTACAACACGCCCTTTTCTTCGTACCCGTCGATACATTTTGCAAAACCGTGCAAAGCCGCCAACGTGCTGTCCATTGTATCGTCGTCGCTTTCCGCCGCCGTCATTATATAATACAGGTCCTTGTTGGCAATCTTCGTCCACTTCGCCACGCAACGGTCAATCACCGCTTTCAATTGCGCGCACATCGAATAGAAATACACAGGCGTAGACAACACCAAAACATCGCAAGCGATAATCTTTTCCAAAATTTCACCCATATCGTCGTTCAATGCGCATTTGCCGCCGCTAGTTCTACAAAAATAACAACCGCTGCAAGGCGCAATTTTCTTTTCTGTTACGCGGATTTTTTCCACTTCGTTTCCAGCGTCTATCGCGCCTTTCGCAAATTGGTCGCAAAGAATATCCGAATTGCCGCCCTTTCTGGGGCTGCCCGATAAAATAAGTACTTTTTTCATTGTTTGCTCCTACAAGTTGATAAAACCTCCGCTTACGAGAAGCGGAGGTTTTTCGTTGTTTTCGTTAGAATTATTCAGCGCAGTTCTTCTTGAGGATTTCAAGGTTAGCGATGATTTCCTTAGGCATCTTATCGCCGAAGTTTTCAGCATAGTAGTTGGTGATTTCTTCAGCTTCTGCGGCCCAACGAGCTTTGTCAACAACCAAGAGTTTGTCAAGCGTAGCAGCGTCGATATCGCAGTTTTCGATATTGATGTCTTTTGCGTAAGGAAGGTAACCGATAGCCGTTTCTTGCGCGTCAACTTTGCCTTCGCAACGATCCAAGATCCAGTCGAGAACACGCATGTTATCGCCGAAACCGGGCCACATGAAGTTGCCGTTTTCGTCTTGACGGAACCAGTTTACGTTGAAGATCTTGGGTTGTTTGTCTTCTTCAACTTTAGCGCCCATATCGATCCAGTGTTGGAAGTATTGGTCTACCGAGTAGCCCATGAAAGGCTTCATAGCCATGGGATCGTGACGAAGTACGCCAACTGCGCCCGTAGCTGCTGCCGTCGTTTCGGAGGACATGATCGTACCTACGAACGTACCGTGGTTCCAATCTCTCGATTGATATACAAGGGGAGTGGTGGTTGCTCTTCTACCGCCGAAGATAATTGCGGAAAGAGGAACGCCTGCCTTGGATTCAAATTCGGAAGAAATGCAAGGGCAGTTGATAGCGGGAGCGGTGAAACGGGAGTTGGGGTGCGCAGCGTTGCGGCCACAATCAGGCGTCCAAGGCTTGCCCGTCCAGTCGATAAGTTCTGCAGGAGCTTCCTTCGTCAATTTTTCCCACCAAACGGTGTTGTCTGCGGGGTTAAGCGCAACGTTGGTGAAAATGGTGCCTTGCATCGTGGATGCAAGTGCATTGGGGTTGGATTTTTCGTTGGTACCAGGTGCTACGCCGAAGAAACCGTTTTCAGGGTTTGCAGCCCAAAGTCTGCCGTCTTCGCCTACGCGGATCCAAGCGATGTCGTCACCTACGCAGTATACTTCGTAGCCTGCGTCAAGGTACTGCTTGGGAGGAATCAACATTGCAAGGTTGGTCTTACCGCAAGCGGAAGGGAACGCTGCTGCAACGTATTTGATTTCCTTATCTTGAGGACGCTTAACGCCGAGGATAAGCATGTGTTCAGCCATCCAGCCTTCTTTCTTACCAAGGTTGGTAGCGATACGAAGTGCGAAGCACTTTTTACCAAGCAATACGTTACCGCCGTAAGCAGAGTTTACGGAAATAATCGTGTTGTCTTCGGGGAAGTGCATGATATATCTCTTTTCGGGGTGTACGGTACATTTTGCGTGGAAACCCTTTACGAAATCGCCATTTTCGCCAAGCGCGTCAAGGCACATTTTACCAACTCTGGTCATGATCATCATGTTGAGAACAACGTAGATGGAATCGGTAATTTCAATACCGATCTTGGAGAAGGGAGAGCCTACAACACCCATCGAATAGGGAATAACGTACATGGTTCTGCCAGCATAAGCGCCTGCAGCAATTTCGTTTACCATAGCGTAAGCTTCTTTGGGTGCCTTCCATTTAACGATGGAATGAGGAAGCGCGTCTGCTTCGTTTTCGCAGCAAATAAACGTTCTGTCTTCTACACGAGCAACGTCGTTTTCTGCCGTTCTGTGATAATAGCAACCAGGCAATTTTTCTTGGTTAAGCTTTACAATTTCGCCCGTAGCGCAAGCTTCTTCACGAAGCTCGTCGCGTTGTTTGTCGCTACCGTCAATCCAAACCACTTTGTCGGGCTTAGCAAATGCCTGACAATCTGCAACGAATTGAAGCACTTTCTTGTTGTTAGTCATATTTCTTTATCTCCTTTGAATGATAATTTTTTTACTTCTTTTAAGCGGTGAAACACCTTCGTTTCCCTTTTCTTTTTAGAATACTTTTTCCCGAAAAGAAACCATAGTCTCCCATATTCCACCAATTATCATTATAGCATAAATATTTTCAATTGTAAACAGTTTGACGGGACTTTTTTTTGCAAAAATCCCAAAAAACACAGGCTTTTTCGCTATTTCAAAGAAAATATCTCTTTTTTTAGCAAGAAGCGCCGCCGACCTTTCCCCTCTTCCCTTTTTTGTTATACAAAAACAAATGGTTAACCGCAAGGGAAATTTCCGCAGTTTCCCTATCAATTTCTTCCGTTGTTTCCTCGTCGTAACGTCGGTTGGAAAAGAAGAGCAAAATCACTGACGAATACCCTGTTATGATAATCAACGCTACGGGCAAAATACCGCCGTGTAACGCCAATGATACTGCCAAAAGCAGGGTGGAAAAGATAATTTCTTTCCATTGAAAATACAACGCAAACCCCAGCGTAATCCGTTTAGACGATTTCGGCGTGACGATAAATTTTGCTTTTCTTCCAAAGATCCCCAACAGCGCGCTAACCAGCGACGTTGTCAACATTGAGCCGTACAGCATTACGACGGACACCGTGTACACCAACGTCCGCAACGGGTTTAAACGAAACGCCCAAGTGATAAAATCGTTTAGCATTGGTGAAAAGAAAAAGATTATCGTTGGCACAATCATCCACGCCGCGTACGCCGCGCCAAGGTCAATGGATAACAAGGGCGCTATCGTCAAGTTTAAAAAAATAAAAAAGGCAAACACCGCCGTCAACGGCAGGTTGTAGGTGAACAATACAATGTCCATTTTTTCAAACCAATGCATACGCGATTGAGTAATTCTGCCCGTGTATTTTTTGATAAATTCCAAATTCCCCTGCGTCCATTTGGAATGCCGTTTTTTAAAGGCGACGTAATCGATAGGATATTCCTCTCGGCAAACGATATTGGGCGCGAAGGCAACGTAATAGCCATGGCTTCTCGCCTCGATACTCAAACACAAATCCTCGGCAACCAACGGCGGGAATCCCCCTGCGCGCTCATAGCAATCCCGTTTAATCATTGCGCCATGCCCAAGCATGGTGGAAAAGCCGTAAAAATGCTTCATTGTTTGATAGGTCGGCCAATGCGAATTGACACCCACGTGAAAAAGCTTCATGAAAAAATTGCGGTTTCTGTCCGAAATGTGGTTGGCTTGCACAATACCCACGTTATCGTACGCGTAAAAATATTTCAAACTTTCCACCACGTATTCCCTTGGCAAAATTTCGTCCGAATCAAGAATAACGTAAAAGCCGTACTCCTTTTCCAAACACTCCTGCGAGCGCAAATAATGGTTGATATTTCCTGCTTTAAACCCTTCTCTATTCGTTCGCCGTACCACCTTTACGCCGTGCCGCAAAGCGAACTCATCCACGCGTTGACGATACGTTTCGTCCGTCGAATCGTCCAAGATAACGGTATCCACAAAACGGTAGGTTTGCCGCATGCTCTTTTTCAAGCTTTCGCTATCAAAATCGTTGCAGGTGCAATATACCATTAACACCTTGTCCGTCGCCGCCGAAACGTCGGTGTCTATCACTTTGTAATAGCGTTTTAGCAATCGTTTTCGAAAAGCGTAATACCAAATAACGTAAATAAAATCCTTCACGCCGTTTAGCCAAAAATAGGAAATGAACACGCCGTTAGCGGTAAGCAAAATCCGCGCGGCAACCGCCATCCACGTCGACGTTTGGCGTCCTGCAACAAAGGGTACGTTGACAATTTTGGGTAAAAAATACCCCCAAAGCATCACCGTCAACGCCGTCCAAATGCCAAGCATCGTCCAATACAGCGCAGGACTTTTTTTCATTACGTCCCTTCCCTCGCTTTTTCTCACGTGCGCCTCTACCTTTCTCCGCATATTTTCCCGTACAGCCAATTGTAACACCTCCTGCGCTTTTTTCTCCCTACTTATTGTGTTCCGCTTCTTCAATTTTATCCAAAAAAGGCGTTTTTTCCCCTTTCCATGCGCCTTTCACGCTTGACAAACGGCTTGCGTTTGATTATACTATATTATATAATCGAAAAAATCTTTTAAACGGCAACATAAAATCGACAAAAGGAATTGCAGAATATGAAAATTGTTATCAAGGTAGGCACGTCGACACTTGCCCACAAAACGGGAAAATTGAACATTAGGCGTACGGACGAGCTGTGCCGCGTTATCAGCGATTTAAAAAACCAAGGCGAAGAAGTTATTTTGGTTTCGTCGGGCGCAATCGGCATGGGGGTTGGCAAGCTGGGCTTAAAAGAAAAGCCGCAGGATATCCCCACCAAACAAGCCGCGGCCGCCGTTGGTCAATGCGAATTAATGTATACCTACGACCGTTTGTTTACCGAATACGGACATACGGTTGCGCAAATTCTTTTGACGGGGTCCGACTTTACCGCCGAGGATAGGCATGAAAATTTCGGCAATACTATGTCGAGGCTGTCCTCGCTTGGAGCGTTGCCTATTATCAATGAAAATGATACCATTGCCACGGAAGAAATTAAGGTAGGCGACAACGATACCCTTTCCGCTTTGGTGGCGGTTAGCGTGAAGGCGGATTTGCTTGTCCTGCTTTCCGACGTGGACGGATTGTATTCCGCCGACCCCCACAAGGATACCAATGCAAAGTTGATTGAACGCGTACATGGTATCGACCAAGCCATTTTAGATTTGGCTGGCGGCGAAGGCTCGGCATTGGGTACGGGTGGTATGAAAACCAAATTAAAGGCGGCGTCAATGTGTAACGACAGCGGTATTGATATGGTTATCGCCAACGGCGAAAACCCCGCCATTTTGTATGATATCGTCAGCGGAAAAATGGGTGCATACACTCGGTTTTTCGCCAAAAAAGCGTAACGGAGAAAAGGCTATGAAAAGCACTTTGGACATTTTAAAAGACGCAAAATCGGCTTCGAGGGGCTTGGCGCTTCTCACCGCCGAACAAAAAAATGCCGCATTGCTCGCTATGGCGGACGCTTTGGAAGAGAATGCCGATTGCATTTTGGCAGCAAACGCTTTGGACGTTGAGCGCGCGCAAAGCATTTTAAGTTCGGTTATGATTGACCGCTTGCGCTTGGATAAAAAACGTATTGTCGGTATGGCAAACGGTATCCGCGAAGTGGCGGCGCTGCCCGATCCCGTCGGCGGCGTGTTAGAAACACAAACTTTGCCCAACGGATTAGAAGTTACCAAACGCCGCGTGCCTTTGGGTGTAATCGGGATTATTTACGAAAGCCGTCCCAACGTCACTTCGGATGCAGGCGCACTGTGCTTTAAAAGCGGTAACGTCTGCGTGTTGCGCGGCGGTAAGGATGCCTACCAATCCTCCGCGGCAATCATATCGGTGTTGCGAGATACTCTGCGCAAGCTTTCCCTTAACGAAAACTTTATCAATATCGTTGAGGACACTTCCCGTGACAGCGCAACGGCGTTAATGACGGCAGTTGGGTATATCGACGCTTTAATCCCTCGCGGCGGCGCAGGGCTCATCAAGGCTTGCGTGGAAAACGCTAAAGTCCCCTGCATTCAAACGGGTACGGGTATTTGCCACGTCTACGTGGACGAATCGGCGGATATAGATATGGCGTTAAAAATTATCGAAAACGCAAAAACTTCTCGCCCGTCGGTGTGCAACGCCGAAGAAGTGTGCTTGGTCAATGAAAAAATTGCCAATGCGTTTTTACCTCTTTTAAAGCAAACGCTGTGCGATAAACGCGCCGAAAAAGGCGTAACGCCCGTCGAGCTGCGCTGTGACGAAAAAGCGTATGCCATTATCGGCGGTACCCCTGCAGGCGAGCAGGATTTTGATACCGAATTTTTAGATTACGTCTTGGCGGTTAAAGTGGTGAAAAACGTCGACGAAGCCATTGAGCATATCGCAAAGCATTCGACGGGACACAGCGATTGTATCGTTGCCAAATGCGATAAGGCATTGGATAAATTCGCCCTTGCGGTGGATAGCGCGGCGGTGTACCTCAACGCTTCCACTCGTTTCACCGACGGCGGAGAATTTGGAAAGGGTTGCGAAATTGGTATCTCTACCCAAAAGCTTCACGCACGCGGTCCAATGGGTTTGGAAGAGCTTTGTTCGTATAAATATATCGTAAAAGGACGGGGGCAGGTACGCGTTTAATTAGAAAACGCCCCTCTCTCAAAAAGAAAAGTTAAGAGAAAAGGACGAAAGATATGAACTATAAATTAGGGTTTATCGGTTGTGGAAATATGGGCGGCGCACTCATTCGAGCGGTGGCGAAAACCATTGACGGCGCGCAAATTGCCGTTTGTGATTTCGATACGCAAAAAACGCAAGCGTTACAGCAGGAATGCGGCGTCAACGTCACTTCCGCGCAAGAAATTGCCAGCAAGGCAAGCTTTGTCGTAATGGGCGTGAAACCGCAAATGATGCAAGACGCCTTGTCTGAAATTGCCACACTTTTGCAAGCTCGCGAGGACGTTACGGTGATCACGATGGCGGCAGGGCTTTCCATTTCCGCTATTCAAGGCTTTATCGGAAAAGCGTTGCCCGTTATCCGCATTATGCCCAACACCCCTGTGTTGCTGGGCGCTGGTATGATTTTGTTTTCGGTGGATAAAGTAAACGAGAGCGCGGAAAAAGAATTTCTAAATGCTTTCCAATGCGCAGGCTTATTTGATAAAATTCCCGAAAGTGAAATTGACGCGGGAAGCGCACTGTCGGGTTGCGGACCTGCGTTTATGTACGCGTACGCCAAGGCGCTTGCGGACGGCGCAATTGCATGCGGCGTACCCGAAGAAAAAGCGTTGACGTATGCGGCGCAAACAATGCTCGGCTCGGCAAAAATGCTGCTTGCTTACGGCAACCCCGAACAGTTGATTAAAAACGTTTGCTCCCCTGGCGGCACCACTATTGAGGGTGTAAAAACTTTGGAAAAGGAAAATTTGGACGGCGTGGCGGCAGATGCAATCAAAGCTTCGTATAAACGCACGTTGGAATTGAAAAAATAAATTGAAATAAACGCTTGAATATGATAAAACGCTCGGCTTGCGCCGAGCGTTTTGTTTTAAATTTCAATACCGAAAAAGGTAGGTTTACCGCTTGCAAGTTCCTTGTTTAACAGGCTTGCCGTAAAAATTCTCCATTCGTCCACGGTCGGTTTTTTAAACAAATGCTTCCATTTAAATTTCCGAAACTCCGTTTTATACGCCGTTTTCAAACTGGGAAACCCATATGCGCCGTTTACAAAAGTAACGAGATTGATTTCCTCGCCGCCCGATACCTCTCGCCAATCAAAAAAGCTTTTTCCCTTTTTAAAACGACAGATATACACACAGCTCGAATCGCCGCCCTTTTGATAAGTGTACTCAAACGAGAACCCTTTTTCCAACAAAGGCGCCATTAAATTTTTGACGGTTTCCGCCATAATAACTTCGTTCATCTCGTACCTGGGTGCCTGTTTTTAATACTTCGGCTTATTTTTCGTAAAAATGGAGAAGGTTACGCCTTATACCTTTTTACTTATTGCAAAACCGCCTTGATACGGCGGATACCGCTACCGCAGCTTTGTTCCTTTTGAATTTTGAATTTACCAAGTTCACCCGTAGCCGCAACGTGAGGACCGCCGCAAATTTCTTTAGAGAAATCGCCAATGGTGTACGTTTTTACCACTTCGCCATACTTGCTTTCAAACAAGCCCGTGAAGCCTTCCGCTTTCGCTTCTTCCAAGGTAATTTCTTTCATTTCCACGGGTACGTTTGCCGCAATTTGTTCGTTTACCAAATCTTCAACGGCTTTAATTTGTTCCGCCGTCATGGGTTGAGGCAAGTTGAAATCGAAACGCAAACGTTCTTCGGTGATATTGGAACCCTTTTGGTTTACGTCAGGCGAGCATACCTTTTTCAAAGCCGCGTGCAACAAGTGCGTTGCCGTATGCAATTTGGTCGTTGCTTCCTTATGGTCCGCCAAACCGCAAGCAAATTTTTGCTCGCTGCCTGCTTTACTCTTGTTTTGGTGTTCTTCAAACGCCGCTTTATAACCGTCCAAATCAACCGAATAGCCGCGTTCTTTCGCCATTTCGTCCGTAATTTCCACAGGGAAACCGTAGGTATCGTACAAATGGAACGCCTGCTTGCCGTTGATATTCTTTTCGGGCACGTACGCAGGATCCTTTTGCGCCATGAACGTATTTTTTCTTTCGATACCCGTCAAGCATTTTTCAAATTCTTTCAAGCCTTGTTGCAAGGTCTTGTTGAACTTCGTTTCTTCCTTGTTCAATTCTTCCGCAATCTTCGCGCTATTGATAACCAATTCGGGATATACGTCTTTATAATATTCGATAAAGGATTCCGAAATCTTCGCCAAGCTACCTTCGGGAAGCTCAATTTTTCTTCCGTATCTTACCGCTCTACGAATAATACGGCGCAAAATGTAGCCTTGATCGGTGTTGGAAGGCACGATACCCTTTTCGTCGCCGAGCATAAAGGTTGCCGTACGCGTATGGTCCAACAATACGCGGAAAGATTTTGTCACTTCTTCGCTTTCGCCATAGGTCTTGCCCGTCAATTTGGAAATTACCTTAATAGCGTTTTCGAAAATGTCCGTTTCATATACGCTGGATTTGCCGTTCAAAACGCAAAGCGCACGCTCCAAACCCATACCCGTATCTACGTTCTTTTGCGAAAGTTCGGTAAACGAGCCGTCCGCTTGCTTGTTGAAACGCATAAATACGTCGTTCCAAATTTCCAAGAACGCGCCGCAATTACAATCGGGGTTACATTCAGGGGAACACTTGGGTTTACGAATAACGAACATTTCGGTGTCCGTACCGCAAGGACCGGTCAAGCCGGCAGGGCCCCACCAGTTGTTTTCGCGAGGCATGAAATAAATATTTTCCTTTTTAATACCTGCTTTTTCCCAAAGCGCAGCCGCTTCGTCGTCACGAGGCAACGTTTCGTCGCCGCCAAATACCGTAACCGCAAGCTTGTCCGTAGGGATACCAAGATACTTTTCCCCCGTCAAAAATTCATAGCTCCAAGGAATCATTTCCTGCTTGAAATAATCGCCAAGCGACCAGTTACCGAGCATTTCAAAGAAAGTACAATGTCTTTCGTCGCCAACGTCGTCGATATCGCCCGTACGAACGCACTTTTGCACGTCCGTCAAACGCGTACCTGCAGGGTGCTTTTCACCCAAAAGATAAGGCACGAGGGGGTGCATACCCGCCGTCGTGAACAATACGGTGGGGTCGTGTTCAGGAATAAGCGAAGCCGAAGGAATCACTTTGTGTCCCTTTTCTTTAAAGAAATTGAGATACATTTCTCTCAAAGTTTGTCCAGTATACGTTTTCATAATTTTTCAAAATCCTTACGTTTTGTATTCTTTTTCTTACATATTATATAACCGCAAAACAATTTTGTCAAGCAAACAATTTGTCTTGGCGTTAATTTTTCATCAGTTCGTAGCCCGTTTTGCTATCCTTTACTGCATAACCAAGCTCTGCAAGCTTCCCTCTAAGTTCGTCGCTCTTCGCCCAATCCCTGTTCGTTCTTGCCGCCCAGCGCTCTTCTGCAATGGCTTTCACTTCCGCAGGAATTTCCTCGTCCGCTTTGCCGTATTTCGCTACGTGCGCCGCCGCGTCCGTCTTGAAGAAACCAAGCAATGCGTAGGTTTTCTTAATTTGCGCCGCCATCGCCGCCGCCTTTCCGTCGCCTGCCGCAAGCAATTTTTTAATTTCTTTAAAATATCCAAACAAATTGGAAAGCGCAAGTGCCGTATTAAAATCGTCGCTCATGCAAGCGTTAAATTCGTTATCAATAAACTTCGCACTATCTTGGTCCGCTTCGCTCGCCGTCAACTTCGCGCCGTCAACCGCCGCCAAAACGGTGTAAAAATCCAAAATGTGCTTTTCCGCTTCAGGGAACAAATCGTCCGTAATGTTGATATCGTTACGATAATTGGTTTGCAACAACGCAAACTTCACCGCTTCGTCCGAATATTTTTCCAAAAGCTCCGCAAGCAACAAGCTGTTGCCAAGCGATTTACTCATCTTTTGCCCGTTGACTTTGATAAGCCCGTTGTGCGTCCAATATTTTACAAATTGCTTACCCGTCAACGCTTCCGTTTGCGCAATTTCGTTTTCGTGGTGAGGGAAAATCAAATCCCTGCCGCCGCCGTGAATGTCAATTTGTTCACCAAACGCCGCTTTGTTCATTGCCGAGCATTCGATATGCCAGCCGGGACGGCCTTGTCCCCAAGGGGATTCCCAGTAAATTTCACCGGGTTTTGCGCTCTTCCACAAAGCGAAATCGTACGGGTTTTTCTTATCGTCGTCGTTGTCTACGCGCACGCCGTCCAACGCATCTTCAATGTTGCGGTTGGAAAGCTGTCCGTATGCAGGGAAGGATTCCACGTCAAAATATACGTCGCCGTTTGCCGTCGCATACGCATGCCCCTTGGCAATCAATGCCGATACAAACTCAATAATATTTTCAATGTTTTGCGTCGCCTTCAACCATACGTCGGGATCGTCCACGCGGAATTTCGCCATAATTTCATTGATATTTTCAATCATTTTCGCTGCATATTCGTCTGCAGGAATACCAGTTTCGTTGGATTTTGCGATAATTTTATCGTCAACGTCCGTATAATTTCTTGCGTACGTTACGTCGTAGCCCTGCTTTTTCAAATATTTACGCATAATATCGTAAATCAAGGCTTGATAGCCGTGCCCGATATGCGCTTCGCCCGAAACGGTGATACCGCAAGCGTACATCTTTACTTCGTTGCCGTTTAAAGGCACAAATTCTTCTTTTCTTTTGGTCAAGGAATTGTAAATTTTCATGCTTGTTCTCCTTCTTCTACGTCTATATTTTTCTTCTTTTTCTCTTTTCTTTTTCGCTTTTGAGGTGGTTCATCGCATACCTGCCCCTCCTCTTTCGACTTTTTAACCGACTTTTCCACTACGGGCATCGGCCGTTCGATCGGTTTTTCGTTTGCCGCTTCTTCGGGCGTTCTTATCCGAACGATACGCCCAGGCACACCCACGACGGTGGCATACGGAGGCACTTCCTTTAACACTACCGCGCCGGCGCCTATCTTCGCGCCTTTGCCTACCGTAAAACCGCCCAAAACCTTCGCGCCTGCCGACAGCGTTACGTTTTCCATAATGGTCGGGTGGCGTTTGCCGCGTTCTTTTCCCGTACCGCCAAGCGTTACGCCTTGATAAATAACCGTGCCTTTATGCACTTCCGCAGTTTCGCCGATAACCACACCAGAGCCGTGGTCAATAAATACGCCGCCTTCAATTTTTGCCGCAGGGTGAATTTCCACGCCCGTCAAAAAACGCGCCGTTTGGCTAATAATTCTCGCTATAAGTTTACATTTAATTTTGTAGAAAAAATGCGCTACTCGATACCACGACAGGGCGTGCACCCCCGAATAAGTCAACAAAATTTCAAAAGTATTTCTTGCTGCGGGATCGTTTTCTTTCGCCGCCCGCACGTCCGCTCTAAGGTTTTTGAACCACATAGTCAAACCTCCCAATAATAAACTTTTTCCCTTTTTCTCTCCTCTATCCGATTTTTTTCTTCCGTTTATCTTCTTCCACTAAATTTTATTAAATTGTCTAACCGTAAATCGTCTAATCGTAAATTATCCAGCCGTAAAAAAATAAAAAAGACTGCCCTTACATAAAGGCGGTCTTTGTCGCGGTTCCACTTTACTTCGTTGCATAAAAACGTTATGCAACCTTATTTGCCTGATAACGGAGGCAGCCGCAGAGGATTGGTCTGTCCTAATAACGCGGAAACGCACTTTCTCCTTTTCTTTTCACCCTAATGCGCTTTCAGCCTACGGCGCATTTCTCTGTTTGGCGAGATAAAGGATACTCTTTTCCCACTCGGATATTCAATTTTTACTTATTATAGCACACGTTTGGCAAAAAATGCAACCGTTTACACGCATTTTTTTGCAAACAACCGCGTCAAGCGTTTTCGGAAAGGTTCTTTAAAAACAAATTGCCAACCTTGTATTCTTCGCACGCCGCCTTAATCATACCGTCGTTGTACACGCGTTGTTGCAAAAGATACGCCATCACCACGTCTTTAACGATTGCATAATCCATTTCCTCGTTGCAAAGCAACATCAATTTTTGGGTATCGTCGTAAGAGAAATGCCCCACCAACGCAAGCGAATAAATAAAATTCTTGGTCGGTTCAAAAGCCCCTTTCTTCATTTTATGCCAAATTTCTTTAGAAATTTCCAATTCCGATAAAACCGTTTCATCCGTCAAATCGTATTGCGCCAACAAAGCGTTTAACGTCTTATGCACCGCAAATTTAGAAAACTTATTGGAAATTTTTCTAAACAAACCGTAGGGCTTGAAGGAAAAGGAAAACGTAGTGTCCGTCATGCGTTTTTTTAATTCCGCCAACAGCTCGTCCTTTTTTGCTTGCGTAGCAAGACGCATCGTAGACGAGGGCAACGTGTACGTTTTCGTTCTGCCAAATTCGTCAACGCGCGAAGATTGCATCATCGGCATTTTGTATCCAGGCAAAATGCAAAGCTTGTCGTAATTGGCATATTTTTCACAAAAATAATTGTCTAAATCCGCAATAAAATCGTACATACGTCACCAGTTTTTCTTTTCTTTCTTTTATTATAGCATATTCCACCCGAAAACCGCAAGCAAAAACGTGTGAAAATTGCGTGCAAACACACTTTTCCTACACCGCTTTTTTCATTTTTTTCGATTGCTTCCACACTCATCAATCAAGAAAAGTGATAATTTTGTTCGCTTTCACAAAGAAAAATGTTAAAAATGCACTGTTTTGTTTAAATTTTTTAACAAAAAGCGTAATTTTATTTGCATTTTTAGGTAAATTGTGATAAAGTTAAATAGTAAAATTATCAATCCGTTGCAGGATAGGAGAAATTATGAAAAGAGAACGCATTTTAGAAATTGCAGAGCTTTTAGATAAACGCGGCAAGCTTACCTTGGAACAGCTGGAAGAATTTTTCCCCGGCGTTTCGCAAATGACCTTGCGCAGAGATCTTTTTCAATTGGAAGAAGAGGGCAAAATCATTCGTATTCGCGGCGGCGCAATGTCGGTAAGAGAAGTGCAAAAAACTTCGGGCGAGCCGTACACCAAAAAGACGACCATTCATACGGACGAAAAAATTGTTATTGCGGAAAAAGCGGCTGGTTTAATTGATGCAGGCGCGTCCATTTTCATCGACGGCGGTACGACGGCGCTTTACCTTGCAAAGGAAATGCCCGATAAAGTTTGCACCGTGTTCACCAACGGTCTTGCCGTTGCAACCGAGCTTGCGAAAAAGAAAAACGTTATCGTCAATTTGCTTGGCGGTCCGCTGATTAAGGACAACCTTTCTACGGCGTCCTCTTTCTCCTCGCTCTATTTCACGGACACCAATTTCGAACTTGCTATCATTTCCGCTTCGGCGTTTACCCCCGAAAACGGTTTCTCCTGCAGTTCGCAGGTGGAAGCAGAGCTTCTCCGCGTTATTTGTAAAAAGGCGAAATTCCTTTATATGATGCTCGACAGCTCGAAAATTGGCAAAATCAAGCCCTATACCTTCGCGCGCGCGGAAGACATTAACGTTTTGATTACGGATAACGAATTCCCCGAAGCGCTCAAAAACCATTTTAAGGCCATGGATATCGTTGTTATTTAAGCATACCCAATACACTCCAAATATAAAACCCACGGTTGTCCGTGGGTTTTTCATTTGCTTATTTTAAAAATTTCTTAATAATCTTTTGTTTTCCGTCCGTATAGGGTTGATAACGCATGGGCAAATCAATCCACGTCTTTTTATCCACAACGCTCTTGATATGCGAAAACAAATCAAAACCCGTTTTGCCGTGGTAACCGCCCATTCCGCTTTCGCCAACGCCGCCAAACGGCATTTCGTTGGTCGCCAAATGAATAATCGTGTCGTTGATACAACCGCCCCCGAAAGGAATTTTATCTACCACACTACGCGCGCGTTGCTTATCACTGGTGAAATAATACAACGCAAGCGGTTTTTGCTTGTCCTTCAAAACGGCAAAAACATCCTCAAAGCTCTTAAAGGTTAAAATGGGCAAAATCGGACCAAAGATTTCCTCTTGCATTACCTTATCATTCCAAGTAACGTTGTCCATTACGGTAGGCTCAATTTGGCATTTCACCGCATCCCTGCCCCCACCGTACACCGTTTTTTCAGGCATAAGCAAACCCGAAAGACGTTCAAAATGTTTGCCGCTTATAATCTTGCCATAATTGGGATTTTGCAAAGGCTGTTCGCCAAACTGCGCCGCAATTTGCTTCTTAATTTCCGACAAAAGCTTGTCCTTTACGCTTTCGTGGCAAAGCAAATAATCGGGCGCGATACACGTTTGCCCGCAGTTGAGATATTTTCCAAACACGATACGCTTTGCCGCCAAGGGAATATTGGCGGTTTCGTCGACGATACAAGGGCTTTTTCCGCCCAATTCCAACGCGATAGGAATTAGATTTTCCGCCGCCTTTCGCATTACTTCTTTGCCAACCGATTGACTGCCTGTGAAGAAAATAAAATCGAATTTTTGTTCCAAAAGGCAAGTATTTTCCGCCCTGCCGCCCGTCACTACGGCAACGTATTCAGGCGCAAATGCCGCCCGGATAATTTCCGCTAAAATGGCGCTGGTCGCAGGAGAATAGGCGCTGGGTTTCAATACGACGGTGTTTCCTGCCGCCAATGCTTCCGCCAACGGCTCGATAGATAAAAGGAAAGGATAATTCCACGGGCTAACGATAAGTACGCTCCCCCTCGGCGTGGGACGGCGATAGCTTTTCGCCGCGAATTGCGCTAAAGGCGTTTTTACTTTTTTCGCTTTCGCAAAACGCTTGACGTGCGAAAGCATATAACGTATGCCATGCAACGCCAACCCGACTTCGCACATATAGCTTTCCGCTTGGCTTTTTCCAAGGTCGGCTTTCAACGCCGCAAACACGTCCTCTTGTCTTTTTACAATTTCCGCGCGCAAGCGTTTTAATGCTTGCTTTCTTTGCGCAATTGACAAAGTTGCACCGCTGTAAAAATATTCTTTTTGCTTTTCTAAAAGCGCCAAAATTTCATTTGAATGCATACCTGCTACCCCCAAAATTGAAAAACGGGCGGCTTTTCAGCTACCCGTTTTCGTGTTTTAACAATTAGTTTTTCAATGCGTCGGGAACGTCAAAGGAAGCAACGTTTTCGCCTCTGTCTTCAGGGAAAAGAGTACCAGCAGGGATAACGGGCAAAATCATCGGGTTGATGAATGCGTTAGCCGTCAATGCGGATACAGCCGAACGAAGGTAGGGATAAACGATTTCCGTCGTGCTGATAGCAAGAACTTGCTTATCTTCATCGGTGTTTACGTCTTCTGCTTCGAAGATACCTACAAGGCGAGCCTTCAAGTTGAAGGGTTTAGGGGAATCTTCCGTGGATTCTACTTTTACTTCAAGGGAAACAAACCAAATTTTGTCGTTTTCTTGCACTCTTCTAATGGTACGGGAGAACTGGGGCTTGATTTCAAACTTCGTGTCCTTGTCCATCTTCACACGGTTCATCGTATAGGAAAGTTCTTCAGCAGTAATGCCTCTCAATGCGTATTTCATAAAATTACCTCATCTTAATTTTTTTCTTTTTTTATAATCCCCCTGCGACAAACCGCAAAAGCATTTACGGTTATATATACCCGCAAAAAATGGGACGTAAACAAAATTTATCAAACAATTTATATTTTTTTATAAAATTTTTATTTTTGCGTTTCGGACGTCTTTTCACGAAGCTTGTGTTTGCCTAATTTATACAATTCTTCCGCCGCCATACGCGTCTTGAATGCGTAATCGCCGTCCACTTTCGGGAAACAAAAATATTGTATATTCAAATCCCCGATATTGATTACGTCGGCAATTTGATACCAATAAAAATCGGCATTGATACAATAGGTTTTCCCTGCGCTTTGGGTATAATCCAGCTTGCCGTCGCAACCCGTTAAACGGAATCCGTTTTCGTTATGTTCCAAAACGCCCTCGCCTACGTCGTGCACACCTTTCGTGTCCACCATAATTTTAATATCCACAGGCACGTTCAACGCATACCTGCCCTCTTCTATATCTTCTTTTACGCACGCGCGCTCCCAATCCACCCAATCGGAAATAGCGGAAAATTCGGTTGCACCCTCTCTCGCTTTCATTTCGCCAAGCTCGGTCAGCTCGTACACTTTTCCGCAAGCGGAGCAGGTCAAAGTGCTTCCCTCGCCCTTCATTTTGCCTTCCTGTTGACAGCAAGGGCATTTATACAAAATTCTATTTAACCCCTCCGCGCGGTTTTCATCGTCAATGATAAGCCCCGTTTCCTTTTGCCAACGGAAACTGTCAAAGGAGAATTTTTCCTGCACGATTGCATTCAGTTCATCAGACGTTTTTGAAGCAATATCTTCGGGAGAAAGTAAATATTCCACCTTTGCGCTTACGGGAATTTGGCGCTTGCGCAAATTGTTATAAAGAGGCTGGCGGTGAAATGCGCCGTAAGTTGTTACCATCACGACGGGTACCCCGAAATATTTTAAGCTTTTACCGATACTGTCAGGCAAAGCGGTCGCCCTGCCGTCCAACGAATAACCCGCTTCAGGAAAAAGTAATACGGAAGATTTCAGCTTTTTCAGCGCGTAAGACATATCCCTCAGCAATTGCACGCCGACGGTAAATTTTTTCGTTTCAATACATCCCAACTGCCGCATCAGCCAATTTTTACCGAGATACGCGTCAAACGTCGCCACGATATTGAGGGGACGAGGGTAAAAAATGGACGTCGCAATTTCCATATCAATGAAGCTGGAATGGTTCATCAAAATCAAACACGGCTCTTTTTTGTTCAGCTTTT
>JAZOVQ010000094.1:0-61283 GCA_045658805.1 Candidatus Scatosoma sp. | reverse complement strand
GTTTTTGCGGAAAATTTATTGGAAATCGGGCTTAAAATTGCTTTATTCCTTTTTATTTAATTGCATTTCGGGAGGAAAAGTTGTATAATAGAGAAAACCAAAAGAGAAAATTTATACACCGAGGTATTTATAATGATTGATATCAATCTTATCCGCACCAATGCGGAGCTCGTAAAAGAAAATATTCGTAAAAAATTCCAAGACCATAAGCTTGGGCTTGTGGACGAAGCGTTGGCTTTGGACGCAAAGCGCCGTGCGTTGATTGCGGAAGGCGATGCGCTTCGCGCTGCAAGAAACACCTTGTCGAAAAAGGTTGGCGAATTGATGAAAGCTGGTCAACGTGACGAAGCGGAAGCGGTAAAAGCGCAGGTTAAAGCGGATGCGGAACGCTTGGTTGCTATTGAAAAAGAAAATGAAGAAACCGAAGCGGCGTTGAAAAAGGTAATGATGGCTATCCCCAACATTATCGCGGACGACGTGCCTATCGGTAAAGACGATTCCGAAAACGTAGAATTGCAACGCTTCGGCGAAGCAAAAGTGCCCGATTTCGAAGTGCCTTATCACTTGGATATCCTTGAAAAATTGGATGGTATTGACGTGGATTCCGCGCGCCGTACTTCTGGTCAAGGCTTCTATTATTTGACGGGCGATATCGCGCGTTTGCACTCCGCAGTGTTGACGTATGCGAGAGATTTCATGATTGACAAGGGCTTTACGTACGTTATCCCTCCCTACATGATCCACGGTGACGTTGTGTCGGGCGTTATGAGCTTTGACGAAATGGAAAACATGATGTACAAGATCGAAGGGGAAGATTTGTACCTTATCGGTACGTCCGAACACTCGATGATCGGCCGTTTCATGGGCCAAATTATCGACGGCAAAAAATTGCCTTTGACTTTGACCAGCTATTCGCCTTGTTTCCGTAAAGAAAAGGGCGCGCACGGCATTGAAGAACGCGGTATTTACCGTATTCACCAATTTGAAAAGCAAGAAATGATCGTCGTATGTAAGCCCGAAGACAGTGCGGAATGGTATGAAAAGCTTTGGTATTACACCGTAGAATTGTTCCGTTCGTTGGATATTCCCGTAAGACAGCTTGGTTGCTGTTCGGGTGACCTTGCGGACCTTAAAACCAAGAGCTGTGACGTAGAAGCTTGGAGTCCTCGTCAAAAGAAATATTTTGAAGTGGGTTCTTGCTCCAACTTGACGGACGCGCAAGCAAGACGTTTGAGTATTCGTTATAAAGACGAAGACGGTAAAACGAAGCTCGCGCACACCCTTAACAACACCGTGGTTGCACCTCCTCGTATGTTGATTGCGTTTGTGGAAAATCATTTGCAAGCAGACGGTAGTGTAACGATTCCTGAAGCGTTGCGTCCTTATATGGGCGGCAAGTCGGTTATTACGCCCAGTAAGTAATAATCGAAACGCGTATATACGTCGCAATGCAGCGTTGTAGCTGTGCGCCTCGCTCGTGTACACAAGCGTACACTTCGGTAGCGAAACTTCGCAAGTGTAGATAATTAAATCAAAATAAATTGTCGCAAAAGGGCATAGCATCTCAACGGGTGCTATGCTTTTTTATGCAAACAAAGGGGGCAGGTATGCGTTGAAATGCAAAGGGGTATCCATATATTTTGGTGCAGACTTTTAAAAATTATGCGCCGAGAAGCCTTCCCGAAACAAATCCAATTGTAAAAATAATTGCGTTTTTATACATTTTGTGATATAATAAAATAGAAATAAGACAAAAGCGGAATATGCGTGCAATGAAGTATTTATTTTTCGATATTGAATGCGCGGTAGTATCCAAAGTGGCAGCAAAAATTTGTGCCTTTGGCTATTGCTTGACGGATGAAAAATTTAATATTTTGGAAAAAGAGGACCTGCTGATCAATCCGCAGGGGAATTTCCATTTAACCGATCGCAAGGGCACGCAGGGCTTGGTTTTGCCTTATAAGTATGATGAATTTAAAAATTATCCTACCTTTTGCGAGCGCGCGGAGAAAATTTACGGCTTATTGCAAGACAAGGATACCATTGTAGCAGGGCACGCGACGATGAACGACGTCAAATATCTCAATTTTGAGAGCAAACGCTTTGCTTTGCCCCCGTTTGCGTTCCGTTTTACCGACACGCAGTTCATTTATATGAACCGCATCGGGGAATTTTCTCGTCAGTTTGGTTTGGGTGCAATCGCGGAGCAGTTGGGTGTGGAATTTGTGCCGCACCGCGCGGTGGACGACGCGTACGCGACCATGAAAGTGGCGGAAGCAATGTGCCAAGCGGAAGGGCTTTCTTTCCCTCAATTGTTGAAAAAATATCAAATTCAAATGGGGCAAATTGAAAATTACGAAATTACGCCCACCACTTCGTCGGCGTATGCCGCGTATAAATTGGGAGTGGAGTTACGCAAGGAAATGCGCGAAAGGGCAAAGGCGGAATTCCATCGTTTTATGGATAGAGAAAAACGCCGCCGCGCCAAAGACGGCGCTTTGAAAAACAAGTCCGTTTGTTTTTCGCATCCGTTGGAGCAGGATTTGGACGTGGCTTGCCCGTTGTTGAAAATGGCGTTTGCGCAAGCGGCTTATTTCACCACCAAAGCGGAAGAATGTGATATTTACGTGTGCTATGAAAACGAAAGCGGACCTCGCTTAAAATCGGTGCAGGCGGCGCAAGCGAAAATTGTCACTCCGAACGAGTTTAGAGAGATGTTGCAGGGCGCAAGATAACCTTGCAAGGAGAACGTATGGCGGTTTTACCTCAACAATTTATTGAAAATATGAAAAAACAGCTTCCCGAAAATGAATGGGAAGCGTTTTTTGCCGTCTATGCAGAAAAGCCCCTCAAAGGGGTGCGTTTGAACCTATTGAAGGGGGGCAGGGATGCGTTGAAATGCTTTTTGCCCTTTTTAGAAGAGCAAATTCCTTGGGAAGAAAACGGGTTTTACACCGATAGAGAAAAGCTTGGAAACTCGCCTTATCATTTTGCAGGCGTTTACTATTCGCAAGAGCCGTCGGCGATGTGCGCCGCACCGTTGTTGGAGGTAAAGGGCGGTGAAAGAGTGCTGGATCTTTGTTCCGCGCCAGGCGGCAAGGGAACGCAGCTTGCAGGCGCGATGGGCGGCGAGGGCCTGATTGTTTTAAACGAGCCAATCTTTTCAAGAGCGAAAATTTTGTCACAAAACGTAGAGAGAATGGGCATTAAAAATGCGGTGGTTGTTAGTGAAATGCCGCAAAAGCTTGCGCAAAAATTCCCGTCTTATTTTGATAAAATTTTGGTGGACGCGCCTTGTTCGGGCGAGGGCATGTTCCGTAAAAACGCGGAAGAAGCGCTTGGGGAATGGAGCCAAGAAAACGTGCAAATGTGCGCGGAAAGACAACAAAATATTTTAGACGAAGCAACCAAAATGTTGCGTGTCGGCGGTAGGCTGGTTTATTCCACGTGTACCTTTTCCTACGAGGAAGACGAGGGGCAGGTATGCGATTATTTAAAAAATCACCCCGAAATGCGCTTGATAAAACAAGAGAAATTGTATCCGCATAAAGTACGCGGCGAGGGGCATTTTGCGGCGTTGTTTGAAAAGGTGGACGGCGTAGACGATGGGTTTGTCAAAGAGATAAAGCCGAGCGTATTCCGTGATTCCGAACGCGCGTACAGAGCCTTTGAAAAGGAATTTTTCCACACTTCGTTTGCCGAACGTTTGCATGAAGCCAACGGGTGTTTGTATGCTTTGCCTTCCAATTGTTTTGATTGGAAGGGTATCCAGGTATTGCGCGTGGGTGTGAAGCTTGGCGAAATGAAAAACGGTAGGTTTGAGCCCGACCACGCTTTGGCAATGTCGGCAACGAAAACGGAGTGTAAAAACGTATTGGATTTGTCTATCGAAGATACGCGCGTGGAAAAATTTTTACACGGCGAAACGATAGAGGGCGAGATAGACAAGGGCTGGTGTTTAGTGTGCGTGGACGGCTTCCCCATAGGGCTTGGCAAAAACGCAGGGGGGATTGTTAAAAACCACGTTCCCAAAGGCTTGCGCGCAGTGAAGTAACCCTGTAAGTAACTATGCAAGCAATCCTGTAAGTAAACCATTGAACAGGGTACGCGCGTCTATTATATATAATAATGTAAGAAAAAACAGCGGTTGGAGGGCATTTTCCAACGGCTGTTTTTATATTGCAAAAACGGAAAATAAAAAACCCGCTGCGGTTATCGCAACGGGTTTTATTTCAAGGTAAGTTACAATCAATCGTTGTAAGGGCTGTCTTCGCTGGAGTTTTCATCCGCTTTCGTAGCTTTCACCTTTTTCTCTTTTCTAGGTTTGCTTACGGATTCAACGCGAACTTTTGCGCCACGCTTCTTGCGAGCGGATTCTACAACTTTACGAACGATAATGCTTGCAACGGCAAGAACGAGAACAGCAGCAACCGCGATCGAGCTTGCAAGAAGCCATACGTTGGTGGTGTCTTCTTCTTCCTCTTCGGAAGTTTCTTCGTCGCTGTCGGTAGGAATACTATCTGCCGTTACCGTAACGTCTGCCAACGAATAGTCAGCGAAGAACGTAACGTCGTTGCCTTCTTTGTATTCAAGGTAAGCGATACCGTTGGATTCGTAATAAGAGGAAGGAACGTAACCGTTTGCATACAAGTTGCCGTAGCCGTTTTCGTCCAAAGCGGAGTTGAAACGAAGGAACTTGTTGGTGTCGTAATAGGAGAATACGTCTTCGAAGTAAGCGCTTTCATCAACGAGTTCTTTATATTCGGTGATCAATGCGTCGAAGTTGCTGTCAGCCGTACCAGGGTTGTTGGTGTCAACGAACACGTAGGAGTTAGCTTTCGTATCCGCAGCCGTTGCCGTTCTATCACCGCTCCAAACTTCCAAACGATAATTTTTAGCGGTTGCGCCCGTGTGGATATAGAAGGTTACGGTTACCCAATCGGTTGCCGTTTGGCTGCCGTCTACCGTATATTTAAGTTCTTTAGCCGTTTCCATTGCATCGTAACGGGTAGGAAGACCAGCCACTTTCGTGAAGTCTTCAACGCGTACGGTGCAAGCCTTGTCGGCAAAGTAACCACCAGTGGATCCCTTATAGAATGCAATGCCGTCTACGCCTTCGTTATCCCAAGCGGAGTTATAATCGTGAGAAGCGCCGCCGTCAGCAACAACGAGGTTGCCTTCCGAATCGGTACCGTATGCGCTAAGGTTAGCGTAGTAGGTATCAGCGTTCAATGCAGGCATACCAGTCCACTTGCAGTTAGAGTTCCACTTGTAAAGACCGTTGGATTGAATCTTGAACGCAACGTCCGTTCTCTTGCTGTAATCTTCAGAGGAAGGATCTTTTACGCAAAGGTTACCTTCATCGTCGTACCAGTAGGATGCGTTTCTGCCAATCGAGAGGTTGGAACCAAAGTTGTTGGTATCCATATCAATGAGGTAAACGCTTGCAACGGTGTTGGTTTTAATTCTCAAGGAAACTGCCTTGTAGGTGTTTGCCGCAATGCTGGTCGAAGCACCGATGAAGCCGTAATCCAAAGCCTTGTTTGCGTTAGTCGAGTTGGTGCTCTTGGTGATAACGAGGGGTTGCGTTACGTCTGCGCCGAATACGCTGTCCCACGTTGCGCCTGCGCCGCCAAGCTTTTCAAGGATTTCGGTATACTTGTCAGCGTATTCTTGATTCAAAAGACCAGCGTTTTCGTTGGTGTTAACCGTCAAATCGCTGTATTGACCGTCAACGTATGCGCTGTTGCTGTATACGCCTTTATAATTCTTAAGGCTAGCGAAACCAGTTTCAATTGCATTGGAGGGAACGGTTGCAACGGAATCGAAACCGCTGTTGCCCGTTTCTTCTTCATCTTCAACGTCACCCGTCAAGGAAACGATTTTTGCATAGGTGCCAGCGGTTGCGCATTCGAATTCCGCTTTCGTATCAATGTAGTGGATTTCGAAATTGGTGAACGCTGCGAAGCCTTCGTAGAAGCTATCCTTCGTCGTCGTATCGTTAATGGTCAAAGGACCGAAGCCGAAATCGAGAGTGAAGGTTGCGTCAGCTTCGTCGGTATCGTTAGATACGAAGAAGAAGCATTTTTGCCAGCCATCGTATGCGTCTTCGTCCTCGCCGATTTGTACAGCCGTGTACGAAGAGGTATCGATAGAGGTGAATTGCGTTTTGTTGTTGCCGTCGTTCAACGTAATGCTTGCGCCCGTCTTACCATTCAAATCGGACGTCTTTACGAAGAAGGAAACTGCAACGTAATCGTGACCGTTAAAGCCGATTTCCGCAGAGGACGTTGCCGTGTAAGCCGTACCGTTGGAGCTCAAAAGCATCAACGTAGCATCGTTTGCTGCAAACGTGCTGTCCGCAAAGTAGTTCTTGTAAACGTTCTTCAAATATTCGTTGTTGTTTGCTTCTGCAAACGCGTTCATCGAAGCGGAGTTTGCAAACACTTTGGTTACGTCTTCCGTAGCGTCGAGGTTATAATTGTATTCGTTGCCGTCTTCCGTTTTGGTCTTACCAATGGTAAGGTTGTTCAAAATGGGATTTGCGGAAGAAGGATCGCCAGCGAAGAAGTCAAGGGCGAACGTTTTGCCGTCTTTCGACCAAGCGTCGATCGTCTTTTCCGCTTTCGTGGAAGCGAAGTTAGCAACGTACTTGCTGTTAAGGGAAGCCGTATCGGTAGCAAATGTCGCGTTGGTTACCGTTTCGTAGGAAATATCGTCGAAGAACGCATAACCATTAACGTATTCCAAACGGTCGGTACCGCCGCCTTGGCCCAAGCCAAGCACGATATTGAACGTGGAATCTGCATACGAGGAGCTTCTCAAATAGAATTCGTATTTCGTCCATTCGTCCGCTTGAATGTTTTTAACTTGGTAAGCGTCCAAGGAAGATGCGCCAACCGAGTGCGTAATGCTGATATACGCGCCCTTTTGTACAGCGTCTTGCGCTTCGCCGGAAGTGCTAGCCGATTGCAAGCCTTCCGTCTTTACCCAAACGGAGAATTTAGCCGCCGTACCTGCGGGAACGGTTACGGAAGAGGAAGAAGTGAACTTTTGTGCCGTACCAACCGCTTTGTTCTTGCTGTATTCGTTGTGAATCATGAGGATATTCGAATCAGCTGCGCCGGTATGCGTACCAGGGTTTTCGATGTCAATGCTAATTTGTTCTTTCGAAACGTTTAATTTTTCGTAAAGTTCAAATTTTTCAGCGATGTCGAGGTCGGCATTCGCGTCGATCATATCCCAAACGTCGTAAACGTTGAGCTTGTCCAAAGCGGAGAAGCCGTCCCAATCGGTTTCGGTCAAAGCAGCGATCGCGTTGGTAGCGCTCGTTTGTTCTTCCGCCGTAAGGGAATCCTTTGCCGCCCAAGCCGCAAACGTGCTGTTTGTCGTTTTGGTCAATTTGTTCCAAGCCGTAGCTTCGGTGTTAATGATACCGCTAGCCGCCGTAGAGGAAAGAGCACTGCCCGATGCAGTGGAGTTTACCGAACGCGTCCAACCAGATACCGTCGTACCAATTACGTTAAGGCCATTGTTGGTGTTGAAGGTCGCAAAGTTGCTGTTGGTAATGGTAAGACCATCGTCCGCTTCCACCGTTTCTTCAACGTCGGAAGAGGTTTCTTCGGAAACCGAAGAATCGGAGGTCGTGTCGTCGGTACAAGACGCAAACGCCATTGCCGTAGAGGAGACCATCAATACCGATAAGCAAAATGCAAGAAGTTTTTTCTTGCGGGTTTCAATAGTTGTTTTCATGTAACCACCTTTGGTTTTTTGTTTTCCTTGAATAGACAAAATCGCTTCATCGAAGAACGTGAACGTCCCCCAAATTGCGATATGCCATATACTATTTTAATACAAAATCAATTTGTTGGCAAGCGTTTATGGTGTCAATTGAAAGAAAAAGTTTGATAAATTGCAAAAAAATACGCATAATAATAAGGTATAAGGGAAAAGGGCAGGTAAAAATTGCTTTTTTAGGATATTTAAGGCGGTGCAGAGGTGGCGGAATATGCAAAAATCGACGTTGCAAAAAAGTGGTAAAATTGCTTGCGGCTGCGTGGTGGGGCTTGCCAACAGCTTGTTTGGCGGTGGCGGCGGTATGCTCGCCGTGCCTATGCTGGCTAAAACGGGTATGTCGGAAAAGCAGGCGCACGCTACGGCCATTTTGGTTATTTTGCCCATTTCTCTCTTTTCCTTTATTCTTTATGCCCTGCGCGGATTCTATCAAGCGGAAGTGCTTATTCCGACGGCAATCGGGGTGACGGCAGGCGGGTTTTTAGGGGCGGCGCTGTTGGGAAAATTGCCCACCAAAAAGGTGAATTTCGTCTTTGCGGCGTTGCAGTTGATTGCAGGGCTGTGTTTGTTGTTTTTGTAGGGTGAAAAAGTATGTTTTACGTGTATTTACTGTTGGGATTTATAGGCGGAATTCCTGCTGGAATGGGTATGGGCGGCGGTACGGTGACCATACCTCTTTTAACACTTGTCGGGGGCGTGGAGCAAAAAATTGCGCAAAGCGCAAACTTATTTTCTTTTTTGCCAATGAGCGCGCTTGCGCTTCGGACGCACGCCCAAAACGGACTGTTGAAAACGGACGGAATAGGGTGGACAATTATGCCTGCTTTGCTCTTTTCGCTCTTGGGTGCAACCTCGGCGGCGGTGCTGCCTGCGCCTATCTTAAAAAAGGGCTTCGGCGTATTTTTAATCGGGTTGTCTTTCGTTGGCTTTTCTAAACTAAAAACGGGCGAATAAGGTTGACTTTTTTAAGGGTTTGGTGTATACTATTTTTGAAAAAAGGCAATACTCAAACGCAGGGCGGTTGTTTTGCGTTTGAGGACGAGGAAACACGCATGAAAAAATACAAATACATTTTATTGGACTTGGACGGAACGCTTATTTATTCGCATCCAGGTATCTATTCTTGTTTTCGTTACGCTTTGCGTAAAATGGGAAGAACGGAAGCGCCGATGGAGAACGTTTTGCGCAAATGCGTAGGCCCCAGCCTCATGTATAGTTTTGCCACTTTTTTTGGAATGAACGAAGCGGACGCCGCCAAAGCTACGGCGTTTTATCGTGAGGAATATTCCCGTACGGGCGTGCATGAAAATTATCCGATTGAGGGCGCGATGGAATGCCTGAAAGCCTTAAAACAAAAGGGATACAAGCTTGCGCTTGCCACGTCGAAACCGCTTTTTTACGCCGCGCAAATCACCAAGCGTTTGGGGTTTGATGCGTATCTGGACGAGCAGGTGGGAAGCGGCATGGACGGCAGCTTCCCGACTAAGGCTTCCGTTATTGAGGAATGCGTGCGTTTGTTCGGCGCGGAGAAAGCGGAATGCTTAATGATTGGGGACACAAAATACGACGCGGAAGGCGCGAAAATTGCAGGCGTTGATTGCGCGTTAATGAAGGTTGGATACGCTGTGGAGGGGGAATACGAAATTGCTTCGCCCGAATACGTCTTTGAGGATTTCGAGGCGCTGGCGGCATTTTTATAAAAGGATAGGAAAAATAGGGCGCGGGGCGAAAGTCTCGCGTTTTATTTTACTCGATTTTGGGTATTTTCTACATAGTAGAAGAATCGGCGTTGACAAATCGTACAAAAAAAGCCGTCGAAAGTATGCAAAATGAAAAAAAATTGAAAAAATGTGAATTATTTTCAAAAAGGGTATTTACAAAAGCGAATTTATGTGGTAAACTATGGGAAAATCAAAATAGGGGAGTAGGTGTTCAAGGGGAAACGGCGGCGTTTTTACCGCTTGCGCTTACTATTTATCCTTATAAAGGATAGCGTCCCCAAAAGCAAAAGGTAAACGAAAAAGCAAAATATAGCCGTGATAAACGGCTTTAACGAGAAAATAGAGGTAGTGACAGTGGAAAAAATAGGTATTATTGATTTAGGTTCCAATACAGCCCGTTTGGTTATCGTGGAGATGTTCGCCGATGGGCATTATATGGTGGTGGACCAGTTAAAAGAAAGCGTACGTTTGGGCCAGGATATGGACCGCGACGGGTTCTTGAAACCGCAAAGAATTGCAGAAACCATTAAAACGTTAAAAATGTTTAAACGCCTTTGCGACGCAAGCGGTGTGGATAAAATTGTTGCGGTGGGTACGGCTGCGGTTCGCCGTGCAAAAAACCAACGTTCGTTCTTGGATGAAATTCAGGTAAGCTGTAACATTTCCATTCGCGTTTTGTCCGAGGAAGAAGAATCGTTGCTCGTATACAGAGGGGTTATCAACTCCATGGATATTCCCAAAGGCTTAATTTTGGAAATTGGCGGCGGCAGCACGAAGATTATTTATTACAATAGACGTAACGTGCTTAACTCGGTATCTTTCCCCTTTGGCGCAATTACGCTTTCCGATTTGTTCTCCAACGACGCAACGCCCGAAGAAGCGGCGGCGCACATTGAAGAATTTGTAACCGAACAGCTTAAAACGCAGGAATGGTTGAAAGACATTGATCCCGAAACGCAAATGATCGGCGTGGGCGGTTCGTTTAGAAACTTGTTTAAAATCAGCAAGCTTGTAAGAAAATATCCTATGGATATGGCGCACAATTACAAGATGCAAACGGAAGATTTTACCGCTATTTACGATATGTTGCGCGTTTTGGACGTGGACAAGCGTAAGAAAATTAAGGGTTTGTCCCCTGCAAGAGCGGACATTATGCCTGCCGCGATGGCCATTGTAAAAGCATTCGTTTCGTATATGGGCATTGAAAACTTCACGATCGGCGGCAACGGCTTACGCGAAGGCTTAATGGTAAACATGGCCTTGCCCATGACGATGGAAAGACCTATCACCGACGTTTTGACCTATTCGCTTGACCGTTTAATTAAATATTACGGTTGCGATACGAAGCATATCGAACACGTTATTTCGTTGTCCGTTCAGCTTTTCAAGCAATTGCGCGTGTTGCATAAATTCTCCCGTCAATATTTGAAAGTGTTGAAGATTGCGGCTAGCTTGCACGATTGCGGTATGCGCGTGAAATATTACGGGCATGCAAAGCATAGCTGTTATATGCTTTTGAATTCTGCTATTTCGGGCGCAACGCATAGAGAAATTGTGTTGGCGGCGTTTGTAGCAGGTTGCCATAACGGCGAGGACGTTTCCTTGCAGGATTGGCAAAAATACAAGGATATCGTTTTGGAAGAAGACCTTGACGCAGTGAAAAAGCTCGGCGTACTTCTCCGTATCGCGGAAAGCTTGGATAGAACGCATGCTGGTATGGTTACCGGCTTGAACTGCGACGTTTTGGGTGATTCCGTTATCATGAAAACGATTGTCGTTGGCGACGCGGCGTTGGAAATGCGCGATGCGGCTGCGGCAAATCCCGAATTCAAGAAGGCGTTTAAGAAAAATCTCGAAATTCTCTAAGCAGAATAAACCGCCCATTCGCCTCGGTTTCAGCGCGACGGGCGGTTTTTTACATGGCATTTTACGGCGCAATTCTTGGCGCGGACGGGTAGAAAAATATGGAATGGATATTGGCAAGCGCTTCGCCGAGAAGAAAGGAACTTTTTGCGGAGCTTGTGCAAAATTTTGAAATTATTCCTGCTAAGGGCGAGGAAAAAGTGGTGGGTACGCCTACCCCCGACGAGCTGGTGCAGCAGTTGGCAAGACAAAAAGCGGCGGAGGTTGCGGCTTTGGAAATTGCCAAAGACAAAGGGGTGCTTGGTTCGGATACCGTAGTGGCGTTTCAGGGCGAAGTGCTTGGAAAACCCAAGGACGAAGCGGATGCAACGCGGATGTTGACGGCGCTTGCAGGGCAGGTACATGAGGTATATACCGGCGTGTGTTTTTCCTATCCCGACGGAAAGGGCGGCAGAGTGGAAAAAACAGCGGTGGATTGCACAAAAGTGAAGTTTAATCCACTGACAAAAGAACAAATTTCAGCATACGTAGCAACGGGCTCCCCGATGGATAAAGCAGGGGCGTACGGCATTCAAGACGGCGGCTTGGTAGAGAGCATTGACGGGAGTTTTTCCAACGTAGTTGGGTTGCCCGTAGAGCTTTGTAAGCGTATACTGGAAAGCATATAAAAGGAAGGAAAAATTATTTGGCGTAGTGTGTTCGTTTTGAGAAAGGACGGGGGCAGGTACGCGTTGAAATAGGTTTGGGGAGGAATACACAATGGTAAAGCTTGCGATAGACATGGGTTCGTCGATGACGAAAATTTATCGTGCGGACACAAACAGCGGTATCGTGCTTGCGGAGCCGTCCTGCGTGGCGGTTGTCGGGGACGATGAAGGCGACGTTCGCGCAATTGGGAAAGAAGCGAAAAGCTTGATAGGTAAAACGGCGGAATATACCAAAATTGTCTATCCCGTATACGAGGGCGAAATTTTCAATATGCGTTTAGCGGAAGTAATGTTGAAGGAATTTTTAGCCAGAATTGATTTGAAAGCGTCTGCGCTTAAACATGCGCAGGTATTGTTTTCCGTGCCTTGTGGGATTTCCGAAAAGAACCTTGCGAAGTATGCCGATCTTGCGGAAGAATGTGGTTTGAGAAAGGTATGGTTTGTGGAGCAGCCGTATTTGGCGGCGCTTGGCGCAGGGGCGATTTTGCATGACACCGATCCTATCTTTTGTTTGGATATTGGCGGCGGCGTGTCCAATGCGGCGGTGATTTCCGCGGACGGGATTATTGCCGGGCTGTCTATGAATATCGGTGGAAATAATATGGATGCCAATATCACTGCGAAAATTGCAAGCACCAATAAATTGCACGTGGGGGCATTGACGGCGGAGCGCATTAAAAACGAAATTGGTTCGTTATCGGCAGGCGCGTTGGGTATGATGGTTGCCGAGGGCAGCTCGACGGAAAATTTCCAACCCTCGTCCGCGTCTGTTCAAGCGGCGGATTTGACGGATTGTATTCGCGTATATATCAATAAAATTATTGAATATGCAACGGCGGTGTTGTTGCGTATTCCTGCGGAAGTGGCAGCGACGGTTAATAGGAACGGCATTTATTTATCGGGCGGGATTATGAAAATTCCGTACGTACCGCAATATTTAGGCGCGCAATTGGGTATGCGCTTCCGTGTATATGAAGAACCGCAGTTTGCGACGGTTTTAGGCGGCGGTGTATTGTTGCAGGATAAGGAACTGTTAAACCGTTTCGCTAAAAAAATGAAATAACCAGCGTTCCGGCAACGTGCCGTTGCATCCAACTTTTAAAACGAGTTGGTTGCTAATTGAATGGTAACGCTATCACGATACAGTTCGTAAGCGTTCCGGCAACGTGCCGTTGCATCCAGCATTTAAAACGAGTTGGTTGGTGGTTGTGGGTTGACGGTTTGTCGTTACAAGTTGTTTTTTCGATAAGGATAAAAATTGTTAAATAGCGCTCCCTTTTACCGAGGGGGCGCATTTTTAAACTTCGTTTTACATAATATATAAGGAAGAAAAATTGTGCTCGCAAAAAAAATTTTAAAAAAATGTAAAAAATTTTTCAAAAACCCCTTGACAAATGAAAATTATTTGCTATAATAGAGATACAAAAGAGAAAGAAACAAACAAAAAATGTTTCAAGTTCTCAAAAACGCGGAAAAACCGATGCACAATTAAAGATAGCCGACAGGGGTTGGCAAAAAGGGACGTAGGGATACGTCGAAAGAAAAATAAATGGCAAGGAGGGTACAAAAAGCGATGATTCCTTACCACGAAGAGGCGAAAGCCTAAAAAGGAAGGCATCTGATAGCAGTTTCCAAGCTGAGGCAAAGAGGATGTTGACGAATTTCCGGAGGGTACTTGGCGTACCGAAAGGGAGGAAAGGTATCAGATAGGCACAACCGACAATCGTGTTTGACGAAACGAGGACGGTGGGTTGGAAGCGAGGTCGTCGATCGAAACGGCGAGAAATAAAGAAAAAGGCGGTGCAAACCAAAATGATTTGTACACAGGATACACCAACGGGCTAGGGATAGCCGAAGAAAAATTCGGACTCTGAAAAGAGAAGACAAAAAACAATAATTTATTTAGAATTTGTAAGTAAGGCAGTTTAGTGGCGGATTTAAAAAGCGGAAAAACGTTTTTTAAACAAAGAAAAAAAGAGAATATGTTGAAGGAGGTACGGAGAAATGATTTTTATCAAATTATCGGAACGGTACTTTAACAAAGAAACAATCGGGAGGTAAAAGTCCAATGAACCATTTTGAGAGAGGCGTAAGAAAATAAAAGTAGCCTGCAATGAGCGACTTGCTTAGTCGGCGCGCAACGTATGGTTGTACCAACAGGCGAAAAGAAAGTGCATACGCTCACAATTAAATATGAATATAATGCCCTTTGTTGAAAAACAGAGGGCCTTGTTTTTGCCCGTTTCGCGGACCTATTTTTAAACGATAGTGTGCAATTATACCCAAATGTGGAAAATATGTGAAAAAAAATTGCAAAATTTGTAAAAAACTTTCCAAAAGGGTATTGACAAGCTTTGTAAACGGGTGTATAATGGTTTTACAAAATATTTTGGAGGTCTTCAATTATGAAGAAAATGAAAATTTGTTTAGTAGGCATTTTAACTCTTATGCTTTCGTTGTTCTGCTTCGTAGCATGCGGCGGCGTTGCTGGTACGTACAAGTTCTCCTACATGGAAATGGCTGGCGTTAAATATGAAGCTGGTTCTGAAATCCCCATGCTTGGCGCTTTCACCGAAGATTCTTACGTAATCGAACTTAAAGACGACGGTACGGCTTCCGTTTCTATGAATATGATGGGTATGACGCAATCGATGGAAGGTACCTGGGAAGAAGCAGACGGCAAGGTTTCTATTGAAATCGCTGGTGAGGCTCAAGAAGTTACTATCGATGGCAACACCATGACTATCGGCGTTGTTGGTTTAGGCGAAGCTAAGATGGTTCTTGAAAAATAAGATAGAACGTAATACATAAAAAATAAGCGGTTGTGAAAGCAACCGCTTTATTTTTTAAATAGTCAAATAAACATATAAAAACCCGCCGCAGGGGGCAAGCCCTGCGGCGGCTTTATCATTTACAGTTAGTTGGTTTTTTTCGCTTTTTCCTTTTGCATAGTTTTACAAAGGAAAGGGATAAGCACAAACAGCAATGCCGATGCGATAGCGCCTGCAAGGAAAATACCAGGGGCGGGGATATATTGCGTGGTCATAGCGTCTGCGCTGCCCAAATCGGGCAAAGGAATGTTTGCCGCTTTGTTAATTGCGTTGCCGATCATAGGACCAAGCAGCATAGGGATAAGTACGCTGAAAATCATACGAACGCCCTGCAATTTTCCTGCGTTGTTTTCGGGGGTGTAATCTCTTACGATTGCGCCGCTGAGCGCCGAAACGAGAATGTAACCTGTAATCATAACAAACCCAAACAAGCCAAACGTAACAAGGGTAGCGGTTTTGCTGTCGAAATTGGAAACGTACATACCAGCCAAGCCAACGGTCAAGATAGCCGCCGCGAGATATAACAGTTTAGCTTTGTTTAATTTATCCGTCATGCCGCCAAACAGCAAGTTTGCAACCGCGCCGAGGGCAATTGCCAAACCAAATACCACGCTGTATTCAACGACGGAAAAGCCTAAATTCGTTTGCATATAAATAATGAGGTAGGGCATAAAAATTTGACACGCCACGCCGTACACGCCGATAATGCAAAGGGTAAGGTACAAAGTGGGGTTGCCTTTGATAACGCTGGGCTTGAAGCCATATACAATATCTTTCAACGAGCCTTTTTTCTCAAGAGTGGGACTATCTTTGATAAGGAATACGCCGCCCACACCGCAAGCGGTGATAATAGCGCCCAAGCCAAAGAACAGCCATTTGTAACCGATAAAGGATACCAAAATGCCAAATCCGCCTGCTACAATCAACATAGAAAGCAAGGGGAGAATGGATAAAACGCCTTCCACTTTTCCTCTAAATTCTTCTTTGGTGTTGTCGGTAACCCAAGCGTTGAAAGCCGCGTCGTTTGCCGTTGAGCCGAAGAAAGTCATTACGCAATCGCCCACAATAACGAATGCCAACGCAATGGTGATTGCCGTAGAAAGTTCCGTTTTGAACAGCGTTTGCATATTTTCGGGGGAAATGAACCCAAACAATGCAACGGTGACGCCCCAAATTATGTAGCCGTAAGCGATAAATTTCCGTCGGTTGCCCGTTTTATCGGACAGCGTGCCTGCAATCAACGTTGTGATGGTTGCCGCCACGCCCGACAGCTGTACCATTAAGGTAATGGCGTCGAGGTTAGGGGAAATAGTATCAAACACAAACAGGTTAAAATACATATTCTCCACAGACCAAGCAATTTGACCAATTAAGCCAAAGAGCAACAAAATGGTCCAGTTTTGTCTTCCAAACGTAAGCTTTTTATTTTGCATACGTATTCCTCCTCCTTATTATATAATAAAAGGGGTTAAGCTTTCTTTTTCTCCGTAGAGGGGGCGGAAAGCCCAACAACGTTGTCTACGGGCATAGAAAAGGCGATGCCTTGACCTGCCGTATCCAAACCAACTTCGTTGTACAATGCGTGCATAACGTCGTCTTTGATTTCTATGGGTACGAGAATCATAACAATTTCCTTTTCGGGCTGAATGGTGATATGGAAAAAGGTTTCCGCTTCCTTGCCAGCCGTACCCCTGGCATTGATTACGGTACCGCCGCGCGCGCCAAGCTTTTTCGCCGCGTCCATTACCGCTTCGCTATACCCTGTGTTTACAATACAAAAAATGGCTTCGTGTTTATATTCCGACATAATGTTTCTCCTTTATTGTGCGGATTGCCGCGCTTAAACGTGGGTGCGGTTGTCGCTTAAGAAGCGATAGATTGCAACGCCGATAACGCTGGACATAGGGACGGTGAAGGCAATGCCTTTGCCGTGTCTGATTTGGTGGAATTTGTCTTCTAAACCTTGTAAAATAGCAGTCACTTTATCTTCGGCAATTACGCTGAAAATTACGCTCTTGTCCGAATCTTCCAAACCAAGCATAAACAACGTGTCCGATTTCGCAGTGCCTTGCGCCAGGACTGCGGTTTGGAAATTTGCGCCTAACGATTGTAAATAATCGAGATAAAATTCCGTTTTATTACGGTTGACGACGGTGATAAGAAGCTTTAATTTTTTGAAATTAGAGGCCGTCGTCGTTTTTTTGGTTTTACGTGTTTTTTTCGTTGAATCCATACCTGCCCCCTACATAAAGCTAATAATTTGTTCGTCGTCAGCGTCGAGGATGCGCTTCATTGCAATCTTTTCCTTGACGTGTTTGGATACGACGGATTTAAAGCCCAACGCCTGAATGGTAATTAGCGGCGTCATAGCAACCATAGCCACCAGCCCAAACGCGTTGGTAAGAATTACGTTTCCATTGCCGTGCAAAGCGTAGCAAATGCCAATGATAAAGGGCAAGATAAAGGTAGAGGTCAAAGGACCGCTGGCTACCCCGCCCGAGTCGAATGCAATTGCCGTGTACATTTTGGGAACGAAGAAGGAAAGCCCCAGGGATAAGAAATAGCCGGGGATTACGTAATACAAAATGCTGAACCCAAAAATAACGCGGATAACCGAAAGCCCGATAGATACGCCAACGCCCACCGACAGGGCAATTAACATAGAGCGCTTGCTCACTGCGCCGCCCGTAATCGATTCAACTTGTTTATTCAAAACGTGAATGGCGGGCTCGGCGAGGACTACGGTAAAGCCTAAAATAAAGGCAAGGATAATCATAATGGTATTGTTGCCGTTTTCTACGAGGTGAGTGCCCATTTTATAGCCGATGGGCATAAATCCAACTTCTACTGCGGTGAGGAAAATTACCAAACCAAAGAAAGTGTAGAAAACGCCGACGATAATTTGTTTGAGTTTGCGTTTGGTCGAACGCATGAAAATTGACTGCAAAACAAAGAAGAACAATACGATAGGACCAAGCGCAACGGCTACGTTTTTCATGGTGTGCAAGAGGGCAGAACCCAAACCGCCGACGTGCATTTCGTATTGCGATTCTAAAAGGGAATACGTGATAGGTTCGGCGAAGATACCGAGGAACATTACGGCAATGATAGGGCCGATAGAGCAAAGGGCAATGAAACCGAAGCTGCTTTCTCTATCCCGTTTATCACCGAGGGTTGCGGATACGCCGACGCCGAGCGCCATGATAAACGGCACGGTGATAGGCCCCGTCGTTACCCCGCCCGAATCGAATGCGAACGCTAAAAATCCCTCGTCACCCTGTGTTAAAACAAGGGTAACCAAGGCAAATAAAATCATATAGAAGAAGGTAAGCATGTGTGCCAAGCTAACGCGGAATACTACCTTGATAATAGACAAAACGAGGAATAAACCCACGCCCACGCCGATAGCAACGGTGAGGATCGTGGGGGAAAGTACTTGCGACAATTGATCGGCAAGTACGGATAAATCGGGTTCGGCGATGGTGATAAAAACTCCCATTACAAAGCAAATGAAAAGCAACGTTTTAAATTTACCTGTTTTGGACAATCCCGAACCGATTTGCTCGCCCATAGGCGTCATTGCGATGTCTGCCCCAAGGTTGAAAAGGGACATACCGAAAATAAGCGCAACGGCACAAAAAATAAACACCCACAATTCCTTCGACGAAAAGGAAATAAGAGGGGTGCTATTTAAGATAAGCACAATCGCCGTTACGGGCAAAACCGAAACGGTGGATTCTTTGAGTTTTGTCAAAAGAGCTTTGAACATGACGTACTCCGCAAAAAGGTTATCAAAGTATGGAATAATACGCGCGCGCCGCACAATTCCCCAATTATAATTATTATATCATACAAAGGAGAAAAAATCCACCGTTTATTTGTGAAAAAACCGTAAAAACATAGTTTTTACACAAAGAAAAAAGGGAAAGTGCAAAGAAAATATGCCTAAAAAAGTTTTTTAAAAAAATTTTCGTCAAACGTTTGACTTTTGAAAGGCGTATATGCTATCATAGTCGGTAAGCAAATGCTGCGTGATGGTTGCAGAAGATGGACGGCTTCGTCCAACCGAAGGAGTGAATCTCTCAGGTGACCGAAAGGTTGGGAACTGTAATCGGACAGCACTCCGGAGAATCTCGTTAAATCGAGTGCCGAAGGGGCAAAGCGGAACTTTCCGCCAATCTCTCAGGCAAAAGGACAGAGTCTTGCTTCGCTATAAAAATAGGGAAGGTTTATCGTTCAACGCGTACCTGCCCCCCTCATTTTATTTAAAAGCGACAAAACGAATGTATCCTACGGAGTGATTTTTGACGAAATCACTCCGCTTTTTTTCTCCTTTGCGTTGCAAAAGAAAATAATTTTTTGATGTACGGAGGTATTTACGTATGTGGGATTCTATCATTGCAGGAATCACAAAGGTAAACGATTTCATTAACGGACTCGTTTGGGGTTGGCCGATGATCATTTTGATCCTCGGTACGGGCATTTTGCTGACGGTACGCACCAAGTGTATGCAAGTGCGCAAGTTTGGCGTGTCGTGCGGGGAAACCATTGTTCCTACGGTGAAGAGCATTGGTAAAAAGCGTTCGAAAAAATCGAAAGAAAATTCCATTTCGCCCTTTGAAGCGTTTGCAACCGCCATTTCGGGTACGGTTGGTACGGGGAACATTATCGGTGTTTCGTCCGCTATTATGACGGGTGGTCCCGGCGCGGTGTTCTGGATGTGGATTTCGGCATTCTTCGGAATGATTACCAACTATGCGGAAAACGTTTTGGGCTTGTTCTTCCGTAAAAAATCGCCCACGGGGGATTTTGCAGGCGGGCCTATGTATTATTTGTCCGAAGGCTTGGGCAGAGGCGTTGAGGGGAAAAAGGGCTCTTTCTTGAAAGGGCTTGGTAAGACGCTTGGTATTATGGCGGCGGTATTTTGTACCCTTGCCGCAATTGGTATGAGCGGTACGCAAACGAATAAAATTTCGGGTACTTTCCAAGAAATTTTCTCTACGGCAAACCCGACGGTTGTCGGCATTATCGTAGGCGTTTCGGTTGCGGTAGTTTTGGGGTTGATTATCCTTGGCGGTATCAAGAGTATCGGTAAAGCGGCGTCCATTCTCGTGCCCTTTATGTCCTTGATTTTCATTGTAATGGCAACCATCGTATTGCTTGTCAACGTGACGGCAATCGGCGGTGCATTCGCATTGATTTTCTCTAATATTTTCAGTGTACAATCGGCGTTGAGCGGTTTTATCGGTTATGAATTTGCGCAAATCATTCAAAAAGGTTTGGCAAGAGGGGTATTCTCCAACGAAGCTGGTTTGGGTTCTTCGGTTATCGCGCACAGCGCATCGGAAACCCGTGAACCTGTAAAGCAGGGTTTTTGGGGTATCTTTGAAGTATTCTTCGATACGTTTGTTATCTGTACCCTTACCGCATTGATGATTTTGGTTAGCACGGACGCAAGCGCGTTGTATGCTTCGGGCGCAAAAGACACGGCAATTTCCATGAGCGCGCTTTCGTCGGTATTTGGCAGATTTGGCGTAGCCATGTACGCGATCATTATTCCTTTGTTCTCGTTCACGACGACGTTGGCTTGGTCGTATTATGGGGAAAAAGCGGTGGATTTCCTCTTTAAAAAAGCAGGCGATAATGGCAGAAAAATTGCCGTTACCGTATTTAAGATTGTATACGTATTGTTGGTAATTGCAGCGGCGTTGATTAACGGCGAGCTTGCATGGGCAATTTCGGATACTTTCAACGGCTTGATGGCACTTCCCAACCTTATCGGTTTGGTGCTTATGAGTGGTTTGGTTGTAAAAATTACCAAAAACTATTTCGACCGCAAAAAGGGCAAGGACGTAGTGCCTATGCTTTCCGCATACCCCGAAGTAAACGCGCAGTTTATCTGCGATTTACAAGAGGAAAACGCTCAAACGGAAGCGCAAGCGGACGACAATGCGGATTTGCCTGCTGAAAACAGCGAAATTGCGTAAAAATTTTTAAAAAAATTGCATTTCCCTCTCGCAAAACGTTGACTTAACTATTTTCGTGTGCTATTATTGTATAAATAAATTATAATAATGAAATCAATTCGAAAAACAAATTGATATTATTCGTTGCGGAAAAGGGTATTTCGGCTTAATTTTCCGCGAGGAGGAAGGGAGATATGAAGCTTAGCATTACCAAAACGACGGCGCCTCAAACGATGCCTGCGGAAGACAAATTGGGCTTTGGTAAAATTTTCACCGACCACATGTTGCTTGTGGATTATGATGCAGGAATGGGTTGGCATGATGCGCGCATTGTGCCTTTCGGGCGCATTTCGCTGCACCCTGCGTCCACCGTATTGCATTACGGTGCGGAAATTTTCGAGGGCTTGAAAGCGTATAGACGTGCGGACGGCGGCGTGCAGTTGTTCCGTCCCATGGAAAACGTGAAACGTATGAACCGTTCGGCAGAACGTATGAGCTTGCCGCAAATGGACGAAGAGGATATGTTGCAGTTATTGACGGAATTTGTCAAACTGGAAGAAAAATGGGTACCCAAGTCCTTTGGTACTTCGTTGTATCTCCGCCCGTTTATGTTCGGCAACGACGAAGCGCTTGGCGTGCATGCAGTACACAGCGCAACCTTTATGTTGATTGCTTCGCCCAGCGGCAGTTATTATGCAGAGGGCATCAACCCCGTAAGCATTATGATTGAATCGGAAGACGTGCGTACGGTGCGCGGCGGTACGGGTTATGCAAAATGCGGCGGTAACTATGCGGCGAGTACGAGAGCAGGCGAAAGAGCGGCAAAAAAAGGCTATTCGCAAGTGCTTTGGTTGGACGGCGTAGAAAGAAAGTATATCGAAGAAGTGGGCGCGATGAACGTTATGTTCAAAATTAACGGCGAAATTGTTACGCCAATGCTCACGGGGTCTATTTTGCCTGGTATCACGAGAAAGAGCTGTATCGAAGTTTTAAAAGATATGGGCTACAAAGTGACGGAGCGTTTGCTTTCGGTAGACGAGTTGGTAGAGGCTTTGGAAAACGGAACGCTGGAAGAAGCGTGGGGCTGCGGTACGGCGGCGGTCGTTTCTCCTATCGGTAAACTTGCGTACGGCGAGAAAGAATACGTGATCGGCGGCGGTAAAATCGGCGACGTTACGCAAAAGCTGTACGACCTTTTGACGGGTATTCAATGGGGTAAAATTGAGGATAAATACAATTGGGTATACAAATTGTAATATTTTCCTTATAAAATAAGAAAAAAATGTGAAAAACAATGGCTTATTCGTTGACAAAAGCTGAAAAAAGTTATAGAATAATGTCATTATAATTCAATCACTTTTATAAAGTGATTACAAGTGGAATAAAAGGCAATGACGGGACGAAAATTCGCAAGGTCGCTTTCAGAGAGTCGGCGGTTGGTGTGAGCCGATAGGACGTGCGAAATAATAGCTCCTCCCCGAGCCTCCGACAGAACGGCGCAAACGGCTAAGTAGATTCGGACGGGTTCTCCCGTGATAGAGAAGCTTTGATTGTGTTCAAGGCGTAAGTGGGTGATTTTTTGTCATCAAGCAGAGTGGTACCGCGGAGTATTTCTTCGTCTCTATGCGTCGGCGTAAGCTCGTCACGCATAGAGATTTTTTTATACGGCTATATCATTTCGTTCGATTGCTTTTTAACGGAAAAACACTGCGAAATCCGTCGCGCTATGCTTGGTTACAGACCACAGCGGGTATGCGCCCTCGCATATCGTTTGTCTTTCTTGTGTTTTTCTCGTTAAAACGTGATAAATCACTAAGCAACCGCCCTCGTGATACAGCCTCAAGTTTTTTCACTGAAAGACACTGCGAAATCCGTCGCGCTATGCTTGGTTACAAACCACAGCGGGTATGCGCCCTCGTATATCGTTTGTCTTTCTTGTGTTTTTCTCGTTAAAACGTGATAAATCACTAAGCAACCGCCCTCGTGATACAGTCAAGTTTTTTTCGCTGAAAGACACTGCGAAATCCGTCGCGCTAAAACCAAAAACTCAAAAACAAAAAGAAAGAATAAAATCAGAAACAAACCGAGTTCGGTAGAAAGGGGTTCGAGTGCGAACCATAGGTGAAGTTATGAAAAACAGTAAAAAATACGTCAAACAATATTTTGAACCGAAGGGTGTGACGATGGATTGGACGAAAAAGTCCGCTATCGAAAAGCCGCCTATTTGGTGTAGCGTCGATTTGCGTGACGGCAATCAGGCGTTGATTATTCCCATGAGCTTGGAGGAAAAATTGGAGTTTTTCAAACTCCTTTGCAAAGTCGGTTTTAAAGAAATTGAAATCGGTTTTCCTGCCGCAAGCGAAACGGAATATGAATTTTGTCGTACGTTGATTGAAAACGACCTTATTCCCGACGACGTAACCATTCAAGTATTGACGCAGTCGAGAGAACACATTATCGCAAAGACCTTTGAGGCATTGAAGGGTGCGAAGAATGCCGTCGTGCATTTGTACAACTCCACGTCCGTAGCGCAAAGAGAGCAGGTGTTCAAGAGGGATAAGAAGGAAATTATCGACATTGCCGTTTTCGGGGCAAAGCTTTGTCAACAGTACAAAGAAAAAGCGGAAGGCAAAATCACGTTCGAATATTCCCCCGAAAGCTTCACGGGTACGGAACCCGAATTTGCGGCGGAAATTTGTAACGCCGTATTGGATATTTGGAAGCCGACGGCGGATGATAAAGTAATTATTAACTTACCCGTAACGGTATCCCATTCCATGCCGCACGTGTATGCAAACCAAGTGGAATACATGTGCAAAAACCTGCATAACCGCGAAAACGTAATCATTTCGTTGCATCCGCATAACGATAGAGGCTGCGCGGTAGCGGACAGCGAAATGGGCTTGTTGGCAGGCGGCGACCGTATCGAAGGCACGCTGTTTGGCAACGGGGAAAGAACGGGTAACGTAGACATTATTACGTTGGCGTTGAATATGTTTGCGCAGGGCGTTGACCCTGAACTGGATTTCTCTAACCTTCCTGCCATTACGGAAGTGTATGAAAGAGTGACGAGAATGAAAGTAAGCGAACGTCAACCGTACAGCGGACAATTGGTGTTTGCGGCGTTCTCTGGTTCGCACCAAGACGCCATTGCCAAGGGAATGAAATTTAGGGACGAAAAGCATATCGACACGTGGACGGTGCCTTATCTTCCCGTCGATCCTGCCGATTTGGGCAGAGTGTACGAAGCGGACGTTATCCGCATCAATTCTCAATCGGGCAAAGGCGGTATCGGTTATATTTTGGAAACGCAGTTCAAGCTTATCCTGCCGCCCAAAATGCGCGAAGTGTTCGGGTATCATATCAAGAGTATTTCCGACCACGAACACAGGGAATTGATGCCTAAAGAAGTGTACGAAATTTTCCTTAGAGATTTCGTAAACGTACAAGACAAACTCCGCATTATCAATGCCGAATATATGGACGTTTCCCCTGAAGTGATGCGCGCGGAAGTGGAAATTGAATTGTACGGCTTGTATAAGAAAATTGTCACGGAAGGTAACGGGCGTTTGAATTGTATCAGCACCGCAATCAAGCAAGCAATGGGCAGAGAATACGTTTTGGAAAATTATGTAGAACATGCATTGGAAGGAAATTCCACCTCGGAAGCGGCGTCTTACGTTTGTATCGTATCGGACGGCAAGGCGTACTGGGGTACGGGTATACATACCGACATTATGACCTCTTCCGTACTGGCGCTGGTTTCGGCTGTTAATAGAATGCTTTAACAAGAAAAAAATAGATATAGTTATATTCCGCGAAAGTATTGCGGATTCTTCCGTAAAGAGCATACGGAAAGAATGAAAAGGAGAGAAAAATATTATGAAATTAAACGGCGCTCAAATTTTAATTCAAACCCTTATCGAACAGGGTGTAACCGACGTTTTCGGTTATCCCGGCGGTCAGGTTATTCATATTTATGATGCATTGTATCAATACAAGGACCAAATCAATCACGTGTTGACGGCGCACGAACAAGGCGCATCGCACGCGGCGGATGGGTATTCCCGCGCGACGGGCAAGGTTGGCGTTTGTATCGCAACCAGCGGCCCTGGCGCAACCAACTTGGTTACGGGTATCGCAACGGCTATGCTCGATTCCATTCCTATGGTAGCCATTACGGGTAACGTACCTTGTTCGTTGATTGGTAAGGACAGCTTCCAAGAAATTGATATTACGGGCGTGACGATGCCTATCACCAAACACAATTTCTTCGTAAATAAAATTGAAGATTTGGCAGATACCATTCGTCAAGCGTTCTCTATCGCTAAATCGGGAAGACCTGGCCCCGTACTTGTGGATATTCCCAAGGACGTACAGGTGGGTACGTATGAATATGAACCCCAGCCTATCGTTGAAAAAATCCCTTTGCCTAAAGTAAAAGATTGTTTAATCGACGAAGCCGTGAAGCTTATCTCCGAAGCGAAGAAGCCGTACATTTACGTAGGCGGCGGCGCGGCAGGGCTTGGCATGGGACAAGACATTATTGATTTCGCTAACAAAATCGACGCGGTAATCGGTTGCTCGTTTATGGGGCTTTCTTCCGTACCGCAGGACAGCGATCGTTTCCTTGGTATGCAAGGTATGCACGGACATTACGCTTCGTCCATGGCGCAAGACCAAGCCGATTTGATTTTGGCAGTCGGCGTTCGTTTCTCGGACAGAGCAACGGGTAACGTTTCGAAATTTGCAAAGAACAGCAAAATTATTCAACTTGATCCCGATTCGGCAGAAGTGAACAAAAACGTTAGGGTAAACCTTGGTTTGGTTGGCGACGTTGAAGATTCGTTTAAGAAAATTGCCGAAAAGTGCGCAAAGCAAGACCACCCCGAATGGATTATGGAAGTGGCGAAGCTTAAGAAAGAAGAAAAAGCGTTTGAAGAAGAAATTGCGGCGGCGGATACCGCTTCGCTTACGCCGAAGCAGGTGTTTGATATTATCAACGAAACGAAGCCTGCAGGCACGATTATTACGACGGACGTTGGTCAACACCAAATGTGGACGGCGCAATACGTTACCTTTGACAAACCTCGTCGTTTCGTATCGAGCGGCGGTTTGGGTACAATGGGCTTTGGGCTTGGCGCGGCAATGGGCGCGTACGTAGCAACCAAAGATCCTACCATTTTGATTACCGGTGACGGTAGCTTCGGTATGAATTTGAACGAATTGGCTACGGCGGTTACTTATAAAATTCCCGTAGTTATCGTGCTTATGAACAACGGCGTGCTTGGTATGGTAAGACAATGGCAAACGTTGTTCTTTGGCAAGAGATATTCGAACACGGTTTTGGATAGAAAAACGGATTTCGTTAAGCTTGCGCAAGCGTTTGGCGCGGACGGCTATTTAGCGGAAACCCCCGTAGAATTCAAGCGTGCTTTTGAAAAGGCGTTGACGGCAGGCAAGCCCGTTGTAATCGACGCTCGTATCGAAAAAGACGAAATGGTATTGCCCATGTTGCCTCCGGGCGGCGCGATTAGCGACATTATCACGAAAGTGAGCAAATAAGGAGGGAAGGTATGGAAAAGAGTAAATTTATCATTGCGGTTTACGTAGACAACAAAGCAGGCGTTTTGACGAGAGTAACGGCAATGTTTACCCGTCGCGGTTTCAATATCGACGCCTTGACGGTTGGCGAAACGGAATGTAGCGAATATTCCCGTATTACTATTTGTATGAGCGGGGATGAATACGTAAAAGAACAGCTTGTCAATCAATTGAAGAAGATTGTCAACGTGAAGAAAGTGGAAGTGCTTTTGAACGAACCTATTAAGCGTGAACTTATGCTTATCAAGGTTGCCAACGCTTCGCAAAACAGAAGTGACATTATGACGGCGGTAGACGTATTTAGAGCAAGCGTTATTGATTATTCTCCCGAAGCAATGTGTATTGAAGTGACGGGGACGCCTTCGAAAATTGACGCTTTTGTAAAACTTATGCAACCTTTTGGCATTTTGGAAATGTGCCGTACGGGTATTGTTGCCTTGGATCGTGGCATGGAAACGTTGCTTTCCAAATAACGGCTCCGTTAACATTAAAAAAGAAAAAAATATTTTATAAAGGAAGAAAAAAATTATGGCTAACATCTATTATCAACAGGATTGTGATTTGAACAAACTTAACGGCAAAACGGTTGCGATTATCGGTTACGGTTCGCAAGGCCACGCACACGCTTTGAACCTTAAAGAATCGGGCGTAAACGTAGTGGTTGGTTTGTATGAAGGCAGCAAGAGCTGGGCAAAAGCTGAAAAGCAAGGCTTGAAGGTTATGACCTCCGCAGAAGCAGCTAAAATTGCTGACATTATTATGATTCTTATCAACGATGAAAAGCAAGCGAAGCTTTACAAAGAAAGCATCGAACCCAACCTTACCGAAGGTAAGACCTTGGCATTTGCGCACGGTTTCAACATTCACTTTGGCTGCATTAAGCCCCCGAAGGACGTAAACGTTATCATGGTAGCGCCCAAGGGCCCTGGCCACACCGTTCGCAGCGAATATCAAGTTGGTAAAGGCGTGCCTTGTCTTATCGCAGTTGAACAAGATGCAACGGGCGACGCTTTGGAAATTGGTTTGGCATACGCGCTTGGTATCGGCGGTGCAAGAGCAGGCGTTTTGGAAACGAACTTCCGTACGGAAACGGAAACCGACCTTTTCGGTGAACAAGCAGTGCTTTGCGGCGGTGTTTGCGCATTGATGCAAGCTGGTTATGAAACGCTTGTAGAAGCTGGCTATGATCCCAGAAACGCATACTTTGAATGTATCCACGAAATGAAATTGATCGTTGACCTTATCTATCAAAGCGGTTTCGAAGGTATGAGATATTCGGTATCCAACACGGCTGAATACGGCGATTATATCACTGGTCCGAAGATTATCACGGCAGAAACGAAGAAAGCAATGAAGAAAGTGCTTGCTGATATTCAAGACGGTACGTTTGCAAAAGACTTCCTTCTTGATATGTCCGAAGCAGGCTCGCAAGTACATTTCAACGCAATGAGAAAGATTGCAGCTGAACATCCTTCCGAAGTAGTTGGTAGAGATATCCGTAAGTTGTACAGCTGGGCTGACGAAGAAAAGTTCATTAACAACTAATGTAAAAACGCAAGCGTAAGCGTTCCCAAGCGTTCCGCTTGACCTTGTATTTCAACGATACAAAGTTGGTATTTGGACGGTAACGCTATCCCGATATAGTTCGTTGAGAAAAACACAAAAAAATCTTGTAGGGTGGGCTAGTCCCGCCCTACAAATAACATTTAGTAAACCAAACGTAAGCGGTACAATACCGCAATAATAGGTGAAAATATGATTAAAGAAACAATAGTAGATGGATTTCATAACGCACCGCATAGATCGTTGTATCATGCGCTTGGGTATACGGAAGAAGAACAAGCTCGTCCGTTGATTGGCGTTGTTTGCTCGTACAACGAAATTGTACCTGGGCATATCAATCTTGATAAAATTTGCGATGCGGTAAAGCTTGGCGTTGCTATGGCTGGCGGTACGCCTATTATGTTCCCTGCGATCACCGTTTGCGACGGTATTGCGATGGGACATACGGGTATGAAATATTCCCTCGTTACGAGAGATTTGATTGCCGATTCCACCGAAGCAATGGTAAGAGCGCATGGTTTTGACGGGTTGGTTATGATTCCTAACTGCGATAAAAACGTGCCCGGGCTTTTGATGGCTGCGGCAAGATTGAATATTCCCACTGTATTTGTTAGCGGTGGGCCTATGCTCGCAGGCAGAGTGAACGGTAAAAAGCGTTCGCTTTCCAGTATGTTTGAAGCGGTTGGCGCGTACAGCGCAGGCAAAATCAACGACGAACAGCTGTGCGAATTTGAGAAAAAAGTATGTCCTACGTGCGGTTCGTGTTCGGGTATGTACACGGCAAACTCTATGAATTGCTTGACCGAAGTTATGGGTATGGGCTTGCGTGGCAACGGTACGATTCCTGCGGTATATTCCGCGCGTATCGAGCTTGCAAAACACGCAGGTATGCAAATTATGGAGCTGGTAAGAAAGAACATTCGTCCTCGTGACATTATGACGCCTGCGGCGCTCAAGAACGCTATTACGGCGGACATGGCGCTTGGCTGTTCGACGAACAGTATGCTTCACCTTCCTGCCATTGCAAACGAATGCGGTATTCCTTTCGATTTGGATGAAGTGAATGCAATCAGTGAAAAGACGCCCAACTTGTGCCATTTGGCGCCTGCAGGTCCTACGTATATGGAAGACCTCAACGAAGCAGGCGGCGTGTACGCTGTATTAAAGGAATTGGAAAATTTGAACCTTTTGGACACTTCGGTTATGACCGTAACGGGCAAAACCATGAAGGAAAACCTGGAAGGGGTAGTCAACTTCGACGAAGAAGTAATCAGAAAACCCGAAAACGCGTTTGGCAAGACGGGCGGGATCGCGGTATTGAAAGGCAACCTTGCGCCCGACGGCTGTGTAGTAAAACGCGCGGCGGTTGCGCCTGAAATGCTTGTTCACGAAGGTCCTGCAAAGGTTTATGAAAGTGAAGAAGAAGCGATTGCAGCTATTTATGCAGGCAAAATCGTTAAGGGTGACGTAGTGGTAATCCGTTACGAAGGTCCTTCGGGCGGTCCTGGTATGCGTGAAATGCTTTCGCCGACGTCGGCAATTGCGGGTATGGGCTTGGATAAAGACGTAGCGCTTATCACCGACGGTAGATTTTCGGGAGCAACGCGTGGTGCATCCATTGGCCACGTATCCCCTGAAGCGGTTGCTGGCGGTATGATTGCATACGTAAAAGACGGTGATATTATCGCTATTGATATTCCCAATTACAAGATTGAATTGAAAGTTTCGGATGAAGAAATTGCGAAGCGTAAAGCGGAAACCGTATTAAAGAAAAAAGAAGTAAGCGGTTATTTGAAGCGGTATGCGGCGCAGGTTTCGTCGGCGGACAAGGGCGCAATTTTGAATAAGTAAAAACGTATAAGGCAACGTGCCGGCAACGTGCCGTTGCATCCAGCAAGCGTTCCGGCAACGTGCCGTTGCATCCAACTTTTAAAACAAGAACGTTGGTAATTGGGCGGTAACGCTATCCCGATACCGTTCGCAAGCGTTCCGCTTGACCTTGTATTTAAAACGGGTTAGTTGAGGATTGAACATCGACGGTTTACAGTTACCGTTCGTTTAATGGTATGGGGTTAAGGGGCATTGTCCCTTGCGGAGTGCAGAGGCGGAGCCTCGCCTGGGTATGGGCGAGAGCCCATAAGAAGATCTGGACCCAAAACAAGCAAGCTTTGCTTGCGTTATCATGGCGGAGCCATCTTACGCCGCAAGGCGGTAACGGACGCATACAAGCAAGCTTTGCTCGCGCCTTAACACCGAAAAGGCGAACAGCGGATATATTCTCCGCAAAACAGTAAAAAACAAAAACACCCTACCATGTACGGGTTGAAAACAATAAAAAAGGAAACAAAAACAATGTCTATGACAATGACGCAAAAAATCCTTGCGGCACACGCAGGGTTGGAGAAAGTGGAAGCAGGTCAATTGATTTTGGTTAATCTTGACCGCGTTTTAGGTAACGATATCACCTCTCCCGTAGCGATTAGAGAATTTGAAAAAATCGGCGCAAAAACGGTATACGACAAAGACAAAGTGACTATGGTTATGGACCACTTTGCCCCCAATAAAGATATTAAAGCTGCCGTACAATGCAAAATGTGCCGTGACTTTTGTAAAGAACACGAAGTAACCCATTTTTACGACGTTGGTCGAATGGGTATTGAACACGCTTTGCTCCCTGAAAAGGGCTTGGTTGGTCCTGGTGACGTAGTTATCGGTGCTGATTCCCACACTTGCACCTACGGCGCGCTTGGCGCGTTTTCGACGGGCGTAGGCTCGACGGATATGGCGTGCGGTATGGCAACGGGTAAAGCTTGGTTTAAAGTGCCTTCCGCAATCAAATTCGTTTTGAAAGGCAAGCTCAATAAATACGTGTCGGGTAAGGACATAATTTTGCACATTATCGGCAAAATCGGCGTGGACGGCGCGTTGTATCGTTCGATGGAATTCGTCGGCGAAGGCGTAAGCTCGTTGACCGTATACGACCGTTTGACCATTGCCAACATGGCAATTGAAGCAGGTGCAAAGAACGGCATTTTCGAAGTGGACGCGCAAACGGAAGCGTACGCAAAAGAACACGGCAAAACCGATTATACGGTGTTTAAAGCGGACGAGGACGCGGTTTACGACGAAACGTACGAAATTGATTTGTCCGAAATTCAATCCACCGTTGCGTTCCCGCACTTGCCTGAAAACACCAAGACGTTTGACGAAATCGGCGATATCAAAATCGACCAAGTAGTTATCGGGTCTTGCACCAACGGCCATTATAAAGATATCGAAGAAGCGGCGGAAATTTTGAAAGGCAAGAAGATTGCCGATCACGTTCGCGCTATTATCATTCCCGCAACGCAGGATATTTATTTGAAAGCGGCGGAAAACGGCTTGTTAAAGATTTTCATTGAAGCAGGCTGCGTAGTTTCCACCCCGACTTGCGGTCCTTGTCTTGGTGGACACATGGGCGTTTTGGCGGCAGGCGAAAGAGCGGTTGCAACGACCAACCGTAACTTCGTTGGCAGAATGGGCGACGTAAAATCGGAAGTGTATCTTGCTTCCCCTGCGGTTGCGGCGGCAAGCGCAATTATGGGCAAAATCGCTTCCCCGAAGGAGGTAATGTAAATGAAATTTACGGGTAAATCCATTAAATACGGCGACAACGTCGATACGGACGTAATTATTCCTGCGCGTTATCTCAATACCATTGATAAAAAAGAATTGGCTTCCCATTGTATGGAAGACATTGATAAGGATTTCAAGAACAAAGTGCAGGCAGGCGACATTATGGTAGCAGGCTACAATTTTGGTTGCGGCTCGTCGAGAGAGCATGCGCCTATTGCTATTAAGGAAAGCGGCATTTCTCTTGTTATCGCAAACAGCTTTGCGCGTATTTTCTATCGCAATTCTATCAATATCGGTTTGGCAATTTTGGAATGTCCCGAAGCGGTAGCAGGGATTGCCGACGGGGATATTGTGGAAGCGGATTTGGACAACGGCGTTATTTATAACAAAACGACGGGTGCCGAGTTTAAAACGCAACCCTTTCCTGCGTTTGTACAAAAAATTATTCAAAACGGGGGCTTGGTGGCTTCCATTCAAGCGGGCGAAATTAAATAAGACGGTACCATGTACGAGGTGAATATGAAAAATTATAAAATCGGTTTGTTAAAAGGGGACGGTATCGGACCTGAAATTGTAGAGAGCGCGACGCGCGTATTGGAAGCGGTGGGCAAAAAATGTGACATTAGCTTCACCTTTACGCCTTATCTTATCGGCGGTTGCGCCATTGACGCTTGCGGTAAGCCCTTGCCTGAAGAAACGGTGGAAGGCTGCTTGGCGTCCGATAGCGTATTGCTTGGCGCGGTAGGCGGTCCGAAATGGGATACCTTGCCTGGGCACCTTCGCCCTGAAAAGGCACTCCTTGGCATTCGCGCGGCGATGGGCTTGTTTACCAACCTTCGCCCTGCAAAATTATACCCTGCGTTGAAGGGCGAATGCCCTTTGCGTGAGGATATCGTGGCAAACGGATTTGATATTATGATCGTTCGTGAATTGACGGGCGGTATCTATTTTGGCGAAAGAGGATACAGAGAAGGCAAGTACGGCGAAGAGGCGTTCGACACGGAAAGTTACAGCCGTATGGAAATTGAACGTATCGTCCGCGTGGCCTTTGAAACGGCAAGAAAACGCCGTAAAAAGTTGACGAGTATCGACAAAGCGAACGTTTTGGAAACTTCGCGTCTTTGGAGAAAAATCGTGCACGAAATCGCGGCGGAATATCCCGACGTGGAAGTGGCGGATATGCTTGTAGACAATGCGGCAATGCAGTTGGTACGCAACCCGTCGCAGTTTGACGTTATCGTAACCAGCAATATGTTTGGGGACATTTTATCGGACGAAGCTTCGCAAATTACGGGCTCTATCGGTATGTTGCCCTCGGCTTCGCTTAGCGGCGGCAGCTGCGGTTTGTACGAGCCTATTCACGGCTCCGCGCCCGATATTGCAGGGCAGGGCAAAGCCAACCCGATCGCTACTATTTTGTCGGCGGCAATGATGCTTTTGTATGCATTCAACGAAGTGGAAGCGTCTGAAAAAATTGTTGCGGCTGTGGATAAAACGTTGGAAGCAGGCTGGAGGACGGCGGATCTTGCGCACGGCGCGCCTGCGTTATCCACCGACGAGATGACCGATAAGATTATTGAAAATTTGTAATAAAGGCAAAGTATGAATAACAAATTAAAGACCATTTATTTTCGGCTTTGTACCGTGACGGTGTTTGCCGACGTAATAGAGAAATCGCTGTTTCAGCGGTTTTTCGCATATATGCGCGTTGATAAAACGGAGGGCGCGGAGAAACGCAAGGCGTACTCGGCTTTCGTAAAGGAAATTTACGAAGGGGGCGGCGTCTTGACGGCGCTTACGGAAAAGCTGGTTTCCGAAGACGAAAACGTATACGTTAAAGGCGTGGCGGCAAAGCTTTCCGTCAATGAAAACGTTGTACAATCGGCAAAAAGAGAATTGGAAATCTTTACCGATTTTGCAAGCTTAACGCCTGCGGATTTTGCAGAAGATATGCAAACTTCGGCGGAAGAATTACCGCAGTTTGATGCATTCGTTAAGCACCTGGGTGGGGTGTACGAAGATAGATTGCAAAATATCGGTAAATACGGCTACGGTATTTTTTCGGGTTACGGAATGTTCCGTTTGTCCGATAACGGGGAAATTGAGCCCATTGTTAGCGCAGATAAAACGACGATGGCGCAGTTTATTGGCTATGAGCAAGAACGCGCGCAAGTGGTGACAAATACGCAAATGTTTATCGAAGGCAGACCTGCGGCAAACGTATTGCTTTGCGGTGATGCGGGCGCAGGGAAATCTTCCACGGTAAAAGCGGTTGCCAATGCCTTTTTCAAAGAGGGCGTGCGCCTTATCGAGCTTCGCAAGGACCAGCTTCGCTATTTGCCGTACGTAATGGGCAAAGTAAGCGGCAACCCCTTGAAATTTATCATTTTCATTGACGATTTGGCGTTTAACAAGAGTGATGATAATTTCAGTATGCTGAAAGCGGCGCTGGAAGGTTCGGCAAGTGCGAAAGCGGACAACGCCGTTATTTATGCGACGAGCAACCGTAGACATATTATTAAGGAATCCTTTGGGGATCGTGACGGCGACGACGTGCATAGAAACGATACCTTGCAGGAAACCTTATCCCTTTCCGAACGTTTTGGCTTGGTGGTATTGTTCTCCAAACCCGACAAAAAGTTGTATTTGGAAATTGTCCGTCAGCTTGCGGCGCGTTGCGGTGTGCAAATGGATGGAAAGGAATTGGAAATTAGAGCGGAAGCGTTTGCTTTGAAAAAGGGCAATCGTTCGGCGCGTTGCGCGGAGCAATTTATTCAAAGCTTGTTATAAGCGACAACGGTAGGATAAACGAGAAAAACAAAAAGTAAGGAAGTAACAAATATGCTTACGATTGATAACGTATACAGAGCGAGCAACGTATTGAAAGGTGTAACCCGTAAAACGGACGTAATTTACGCCCCCAAGCTTTGCCCTGGCGCGGATTTGTATTTAAAAACGGAAAATTTACAAGTGACGGGCTCCTTCAAGGTGCGCGGCGCTTATTATAAAATGTCCAAGCTTAGCAAGGAAGAAAGAGAAAGAGGGGTTATTGCATGCTCGGCAGGCAACCATGCGCAAGGCGTAGCGTTGGCGGCGCAAAAGAATGGCATTAAAGCGGTTATTTGTTTGCCTGACGGCGCGCCCATTTCCAAGGTGGAAGCGACCAAGAGCTACGGCGCGGAAGTGTGTCTTGTAGAGGGCGTATACGACGACGCCTACAACCGCGCGCTGGAGCTTCGCGATGAAAAGGGATATACCTTTATTCACCCTTTCGACGACGAGGACGTAGTGGCTGGGCAGGGCACGATTGCGTTGGAAATTATTGACCAAGTTGCGGATTTGGACGCTGTGTTGGTGCCCATTGGCGGCGGCGGTTTGATTTCGGGTATTGCGTATACCTTAAAAACTATCAATCCGAGAGTGAAAGTGTATGGTGTGCAGGCAAAGGGTGCGCCCTCCATGAAAAATTCGGTAGAGCATGGCGGCGTGGAAGAATTGTCTTCCGTATCGACCATTGCCGACGGTATTGCTGTGAAGAAGCCTGGCGCGTTGACGTATGAATTGTGCAGCAAATACGTAGACGAAATTGTAACGGTGTCCGATGATGAAATTTCGGCGGCTATCCTTGCGTTGATGGAAAAGCATAAGCTTGTCACCGAAGGCGCAGGCGCGGTAGCGGTTGCGGCGGCAATGTTTGGCAAAGTGGATTTGCAGGGCAAGAAAGCCGTTTGCTTGTTGTCGGGCGGTAATATAGACGTTACCATTTTGTCCCGTGTAATCAAGCGTGGTTTGTTGATGTCGGGCAGAAGCTGTCAATTGATGATTGAGCTTATGGATAAGCCCGGCCAGCTCAAAAACGTTTCCCGTATTATCGCCGACCTCGGCGGTAACGTTACGTCCGTCCACCACGAAAGAGCCAATGAGGGCTCGGACGTAAACGGGTGCTATTTGCGTATCGTTTTGGAAACGAGAAACTTCGAACACATTTGCGAAATTAAAAAAGCGTTGAGAGATTACGGCTTTAAACTGTTAGATTAAAAGGAGAAAAGTATGGCGGAATTGAAGAAAGTGGCAACGGATAAAGCGCCTGCGGCAATCGGACCTTATTCGCAGGCAATCATTTGCGGAGATATGGTGTTTACGTCGGGGCAAATCCCCATTAACCCTGCAAGCGGCAACGTGGAAGCAACGACTATTGAGGGGCAAGCGGAACAAGTGATGAAAAACCTTGGCGAAGTGTTAAAGGCGGCTGGGACGTCCTTTGAAAATGCAGTGAAAACCACTTGCTTTTTAGCGGACATGGCAGATTTTGCCGCATTCAACGGCGTGTATGCAAAATATTTCACCACCAATCCTGCAAGAAGCTGCGTAGCGGTAAAAACCTTACCCAAAAACGTGCTTGTGGAAGTGGAAGTAATTGCAACCAAATAAAAAATATCGTCCTTTCATAGGGCGATTTTTTATTGCGTAAAATTTGTCAGGAATGAAAAAAGAGGAAAATGTAAATACTGTAAAAAGAGCAGGGCAGGTATGAGTTGAAATAAAAATGAGCCTACCATGTACGCGTTGAAAATGAGGGGAAGTATGCTTAATAGACGGGAAAGTGCGGTGATGAATGCGATATACGAGCTATGCCATGAAAAAGGCGTATGCCTCATTGCGCCCAGCGAACTGCTTGCGCTGCTCCCTGCTCGTAAAAAGCTGACCGAGGATGGCTTGGAAAAAATTTTAAACGAGCTTGCTTTGGATAATTATTTCGAGCTACTTTCTTCCGAGCGAAAAGGGGAGAAAATGTACGTTATTTCCCTACGTGCCGACGGGTACGCTTTCAAGCGCTGTTCCTTGCAAATGCGGCGGGATTTTGCAGTGAAAATGTTTTGGGCGGCAACCTCGGCAATCGTTGCGTTTTTGGTCGGGATTTTGTTAAAACGAATATTTTAGAAAAATATTCGTTGGGACTCTTTACATTTTCAAAAAAACGTGATATAATACAAACAAACGTTTGGAGGGGTGGCGATATGGATTTTAAATTACATGCGCCCTATCAACCTACGGGGGATCAACCGCAGGCGATAGAAAAATTAACGGAAGGCGTAAAGGACGGCGTGCGAACGCAGGTCCTTGTCGGCGTTACGGGCAGCGGTAAGACGTTCACGATGGCAAACATTATTAAAAACGTCAATCGTCCCACCCTTGTTATTGCGCACAACAAAACGCTTGCGGCGCAGCTTTGCAACGAGTTTAGAGAATTTTTCCCCGAAAACCGCGTGGAATATTTCGTTTCGTACTACGATTATTATCAACCCGAAAGCTACGTGCCGACGACGGACACGTATATCGAGAAAGATTTGAGCATGAACGACGAAATTGACAAGCTTCGCAACAGCGCGACCTGTTCGCTTATGGAACGCGAGGACGTGTTGGTGGTGGCGTCGGTGTCCTGCATTTATGGGCTTGGCGCACCTGAAGAATATTTCCGTCTTTCCCTTTCCTTGCGCCCTGGTATGGAGTGGGAGCGCAACGCCTTGATGCGGAAATTGATAGAATTGCAATACGCAAGAAACGATACGGATTTTAAGCGTTCGACATTCCGCGTGCGTGGGGATTCGCTGGAAATTTTCCCTGCTTCCAATTCGGAAGTGGCTATTCGCGTCGAATTTTTTGGTGATGAAATAGAAAAAATTTACGAAGTGGAAGCGTTGACGGGCAACCGTTTGAACGAGCTGTCGCACGTTGCCATTTTCCCTGCCAGCCAGTACGCTGTCGGGACGGAGAAGTTAAAGGGCGCGCTTGCGATGATTGAAGAGGATTTACGCGGGGAAGTGCGCGCGTTTGAAGAGGACGGCAAAATTTTGGAAGCGCAGCGCTTAAAGCAACGCACCGAGCATGATTTGGAAATGATGCGAGAAATCGGTTATTGCAGCGGCATTGAAAATTACAGCCGATATTTTGACGGGCGCAACCCTGGCGAGCCGTCGTTTACTTTGTTGGATTATTTCCCTGCAGGGGAGTTTTTGGTGTTTATTGACGAAAGCCACATGACGTTGCCGCAAATTCGTGCGATGTATCACGGTGATTTGTCAAGAAAGAAAAACCTTGTCGATTACGGCTTCCGTATGCAATCGGCATACGACAACCGACCGCTTACCTTTGCGGAGTTTGACGCGAGAGTGCCGCAATTGATTTGCGTATCCGCAACCCCTGCGCCGTATGAGTTGGAGCAGGCAGGACAAAAGGTGGAGCAACTCATTCGTCCGACGGGTTTACTTGACCCTGAAATTACCGTCAAGCCCACCAAGGGGCAAATTGACGATTTGCTATCGGAGATAAAAACGGTTACGGCGGACGGTGGCAGAGTGTTGATTACCACCCTCACTAAGCGTATGGCGGAAGAGCTGACCGATTATTTAAAGGAGCATTCTATCAAAGTAAAATACATGCACAGCGACATTGACACGCTGGAGCGTATTGATATCGTCAACGGACTCCGTATGGGGGAATTTGACGTGCTTTGCGGTATCAATTTGTTGCGCGAGGGCTTGGATTTACCCGAAGTGAAGCTGGTGGCAATTTTAGATGCGGACAAGGAAGGTTTTTTGCGTAGCGACACTTCGCTTATTCAAACGATAGGCCGCGCGGCGAGAAACAGCGAAGGGCGAGTGATTATGTACGCGGACGTAATAACGGACAGCATGAAGCGTGCCATTGGCGAAACCAATCGCCGTCGCAAGGTGCAGGACGAATACAACAAGGCGCACGGTATTGTGCCCAAGACGATTATTAAAGAAGTGAAATCCACTTTGAACATAACCAAGAAAAAGACAACGGACGATATTAAGATGCAGGATATCCCCGACGAAATTGAAAAGCTGAAAGCGTTGATGAAGGTTGCAAGCGGTCAGTTGGATTTTGAACGGGCGATAGAAATCCGTGAGAAAATTGCCGAATTAAAGATGCGTTTACGCAAAACGGGGCATACAGGTACGAAGTGAAGGTGAAATATGCAAGAAGAAATTGTAGTTAAAGGCGCGAAAGAAAACAACTTAAAAAACGTCAGCGTGACCATTCCCCGCAACAAATTAACGGTGTTGACGGGGCTTTCGGGCAGCGGAAAATCGACGTTGGCATTCGATACGATTTTTGCCGAGGGGCAAAGACGGTACGTGGAGAGTTTGTCCTCGTATGCCCGTCAATTTTTAGGGCAAATGGAAAAGCCGGACGTGGAAAGTATCGACGGGCTGTCGCCTGCCATTTCCATTGACCAAAAAACCACCTCGCGCAACCCCCGTTCAACGGTGGGTACGGTAACCGAAGTTTACGATTATTTCCGTTTGCTGTTTGCGAGAATCGGCGTGCCGCATTGTCCAAAATGCGGTAGAGAAATCCGCCGTCAAACGGTAGATGAAATTTGCGATAAGGTTATGTCCATGCCCGAAGGGAGCAAAATTTTAATCAACGCACCCGTAGTAAGAGGCCGCAAGGGGGAATACGTCAAGGAATTGAACGCCTTTAAAAAAAGCGGCTACGGCAGGGTGAAAATTGACGGAATCGTTTACGATTTACAAGAGGAAATTAAGCTGGAGAAAAACCTCAAACACAATATTTCGGTGGTAATTGACCGTTTAATCGTCAAACCGACGGTGCAAAAACGTTTGACGGACAGCTTGGAAGCGGCGTTGAAGCTAGCGGAAGGGCTGGTAGTTATCGATTGCGACGGGCAAGAGGATTTGTATTCGGTCAACTACGCTTGCCCCGATTGCGGCGTTTCCTTGGAAGAAATTGAACCGAGAATGTTCTCGTTTAACACCGTTTACGGCGCTTGTCCCGAATGTTCGGGCTTGGGCTTTAAACAGTTTGTCGATCCCGATTTAATTTGTCCCGACAAGACGAAAACGTTGCGTGAGGGCGCGATGAGGGTTACGGGTTGGAACCTTGGTTCAAACACAATGTCGATGATGGAATTGTCGGCGGTTGCCAAGGCGCACGGCTTTTCATTGGACGTACCCGTACAGGATTTGCCTAAAAAGGCGTACGATATTTTAATGTACGGCAGTGAAGAGCGCGTGAATATGGAATATAACACTCGTTCGTTTACGGGCAGTTTCAAAAAGACGTGGGAGGGCTACGTCAACAACCTGCAACGCCGTTATGCGAACTCCACTTCGGACGGCGTGAGAAGTGATATCGAACGCTTAATGCGCAACGCGCCTTGCGATTGCTGTAACGGCAAACGCTTGAAAAGGGAAGCGTTAGCGGTGACGGTGGACGGCAAAAATATTTGGGACCTTTGCGAAATGTCCATAGACGTTTTATGCGATTTTATGGACAATTTAAAGACTAAGCTGACGGCGACCGAGCATTTGATTGCAGACGCTATTATCAAAGAAATCAACAATCGTTTGGGCTTTTTGCGCAACGTGGGGCTGAATTATTTAACGCTTGCGCGTACGGCGGTTACGCTGTCGGGTGGGGAAAGCCAGCGTATTCGTTTGGCGACGCAAATCGGCAGTGCGTTGACGGGCGTATTGTATATTTTGGACGAGCCGAGTATCGGTTTGCACCAGCGTGACAATGAAAAATTGCTCAATTCGTTAAAGGGCTTGCGCGATTTAGGCAACACGCTTATCGTGGTGGAACACGACGAAGACACGATGCGCGAGGCGGATTATATCGTGGATATCGGTCCGAAAGCAGGCGTGCATGGCGGTGAAGTGGTTGCGTGCGGTACGCAGGAACAAATTATGAACGAGCCTCGTTCGATTACGGGGGATTATTTGGCAGGCAGACGGAAAATTGAAGTGCCTGCGGTACGCAAAACGCCTAACGATAAATGGCTGAAAGTGTACGGTTGTAAGCAAAACAATTTGAAAGGAATTGACGTGGAAGTGCCCGTGGGATTGATTACGGCGGTAACGGGGGTTTCGGGAAGCGGAAAATCGAGCTTTGTCAACGAAATCGTTTATCCATTGCTTGCAAACGCGCACAACGGCGCAAGACAATCGCTTGGACAGTTTGATAGAGCCGAGGGCGTGGAATATTTTGATAAAGTAATCGACATTGACCAATCGCCGATTGGCAGAACGCCGAGAAGTAACCCTGCGACGTATACGGGGGTGTTTAACGCCATTCGTGATTTGTTTGCAATGACTACGGATGCCAAGGAGCGCGGCTATAAAGCAGGGCGGTTTTCCTTTAACGTTTCGGGGGGTAGATGCGAGCATTGCTTTGGGGACGGTATTATTAAAATTGAAATGCACTTCTTGCCCGACATTTTCGTGCCCTGCGAAGTGTGCGGCGGCAAGCGGTATAACCGAGAAACGTTGGAAGTAAAATACAAGGGCAAGAGCATTGCCGACGTATTGGATATGACGGTAGAGGAAGCGTGCGAGTTTTTCAAAGCCGTACCTACCATATATAACAAAATTAAAACGCTCAACGACGTGGGGCTTGGGTATATCAAGCTTGGACAAAGCTCCACCACGCTGTCGGGGGGCGAAGCGCAACGCGTCAAGCTTGCCACCGAGCTTGCAAAACGCTCCACAGGCAAAACGCTGTATATTTTGGACGAGCCGACGACGGGTTTGCATAGCTACGACGTGGACAAATTGATTAAAATTTTATTACAGCTTCGCGAGGGCGGCAATACCGTTTTGGTTATCGAGCATAATTTGGACGTTATCAAAACAGCGGATTATATCGTAGACCTTGGTCCCGAAGGGGGCAGCGGCGGCGGTAGTATCGTTTGCCAAGGCACGCCCGAGGAGGTTGCTAAGGTGGAAAACAGCTACACGGGGCAGTTCCTAAAAAAGGTGCTGTAAACGTTTAAACGCGTACATGGTACCCCCGTTTTCATAAAATAAAAGCGAAAATAAAGCAAAAAGCTCTCCAAACGGAGAGCTTTTTACGTTGGTTATAGACGTTTTATCTTTACGTTTCCGCAAAGCACGTCCGAATAGGAATAAGAAGTTTTCCCGAAAAACGCTTTATCGTCGGGCTGTACGGTAAACAGCGCAGGGTATACCCCCGACAGCACGCCCGAATAGCTAAGCGTTTTGTTTCTGCCTAAATTGATACGCACGGCCACCCGTTGCGCCGAGCAATCCTTTACCATTTGTTTGACGTCTTTAATATTTTTGGTCGGTTTTATCATAAAAATAGTATGCCCAACACGCTGGATTTTTATGCCAAAGCCGAGAAAAAAGGGCGGAATGGCGTTTTCACTTCTACTTACGCGCTCCGCCGCATAGGATAAAAGGCAACGAAACGTGTAAGGAGTGAAAACAATGTCAATAAAACCGCAGTTTGAAAATTATCGTTACGTGGGGGAAATTTGTCGATTGCAAAGCCAATACTTGGTCGAATGCCGTTTGCCTGGCAGTGAAATTAGCGGAATTTTAGCGGCGCAGGCGAAGATTGTCCCTGCCGAATGCGCTTGCTCGGACGGGGTGGTGCATTACAGCGGAAAGGCGCTGTTGAGTATCGTTTACGAGGACGGAAATAAGCAAATTTGTCGGGCGGAGCGCGGCGTGGAATTTTTCCATAAAGCGGAAGGGGAGTTGGTTACGCCTGCCTGTATGGCGAAAGCAAGGTTGACGGCCGAAAACGTCACTTGGCGCAGGGAAGGATCGGGGTTATACCTTTCGGTAATCGTCGACGCTAACGTTACCGTTTATGGGGAAAAGCAAATGGAATATTTGTTTGGCGGCGAGCAATTGATTGTAAAAAAGGAAGAAATAGGCGTTTATAAAACCGTTTGCGTAAACGGAGAAACGGAAGCTGAAGACGAATTTGAAACGGATTACGTCGGGGATATTTTATTGCATAGCGAACGGGCGGTGGTCAACCGCGTATCCGCAAGCGGCGGTCAAGTGGACGTCGAGGGGGAAGTGGCGTTAAACATTTGCGTTTTGAAAAGCGATAATTCCGTTTGTTCGTACGAACGCTTGTTGCCATTTTCTATGCAAGTGCCTTGCGACGAAGCGTTTGGCTCGGTGCAAGCAGGCGCGCGCGTCAACGTAAAATCGGCATTTTTAACGGCAGGTACGGACGAGGTGCGCGATAAGAGCAAAATGACGCTTTCTTATTGTCTTGCTGCCGAGTGTTATCTTTGCGCAAAAGAAGAATTTTCCGTGGCTTCGGACGCCTTTTCCACCGTCAATGAAATTGCGCTCATCAAACAAAAGGACGGGGGCAGGTATTTGACGAATTATATAAAATGCGTCGAAAGAGTAAGCGGAACGGCGGTGCTTTCGCCTGCTTTAGAGGGGGAATATACTTTGCAGGCGGCGGTGTTGCCGCGTGCGGAATTACAATGCCGTAAAGGGGACAACGGTGCGGAGGCTGAAGGGGTAGTGCTTGCGGACGTGTTGCTTGTCGGCGCGGACGGTGCGCATCGCGCGGCGAAATTATCCTTGCCCGTTGTCTTTCCCTTGTCGTGGGAAGGGGAATATGCCGAGGCGGATTGCATCGTTTGCGGCTTGAACGTTCGCAGAAGGAAGAACGGCGAAACGGAAGCGGAAGCGACCTTGAAGGTGGGCGTTCGGTGCTACGACCATAAGGAATGGGAATATATTGCGGAATTGTCGGAAGGGGAAGCATTCCCCTCGGATACGGGCGCGTTTTCGGTGTTTATGACCGAAGCAGGTGAGGAGCTGTGGCAAGTGGCGAAGCGATTAAATTGTCCGCCCGAAGAATTGCAAAAAAGCAATCCCAACTTGCAATTTCCTTTAAAGGAAAAGGAACGGATTTTCATTTATCGGCAAATAAAATGAGAGAAGCGCAAGTTTTCACAAATTTTTAAGAAAGAAAATGCGTTAATATATTGAAATTTTGGAAAAAATATGTTACAATAAAGCGAACAACGTAGCGGCGGGGTGTTCACCTCGCCGCCATTTTAGAGAAAACCTATGAGAAAAGTAACCGTAAAAGCGTATGCAAAAGTGAATTTGACGTTGGAAATCGTCGGCGTGGCAGGGGGGTATCACCTCCTTGATTCTTGCGTGGCGAGCGTGGATTTATACGATTTGGTTACGGTGAAAGCGCGCAAGGACAAGCTGAGCTCGGTGACGATGAAAGGAATGGGCAGCGAGAGCATTCCCCCTGAACAAAACAACGCTTTGAAAGCGGCGGAAGCCTTTTCGGCGGCGTTTGAAACGGCTGGGGTGGATATTACCATTCATAAAAACATACCGATGGGAGCAGGGCTTGGCGGCTCGTCGGCGGACGTTAGCGGCGTGTTGAACGCTATGGCAAAGCTGTACGGCGTGACGGATAGGGAAAAGCTGGGCTGGATTGCCGACGGTTTGGGCAGCGATACCAAATATATGTTGGACGGCGGTTTTGCGCGTATGCAGGGCAGGGGCGAGAAAATTACGCCGCTTCCCATAGATAAAAAATTGCACTTGTTGCTCATTTGTCCCGACAGCTCGGTATCGTCGGGCGGTTGTTATAAACAATACGACCAAATGTCGTCCGAAACGGTGAAAAACGCCGAAAGCAGCACGGAAAAATTGATAGATGCTTTACAGCGTAACGACGAAAATGCCATAGGCAGGTATTTGATGAACGATTTATACGCGCCTGCGGCAAGCCTAAATGCGGACGTCAAGCAAGCGTACGCGGAAGCGGTATCGTTTTCGCCGCTCGGCGCAGTAATGACGGGATCGGGGAGCTGCGTTTTAGCGTTGTTTGATTGTGAGGAGCTGTGCTTGTGGGCGAAAAGCCGATACAAAGGCAAATTTAAAACGTACGTGGTCAGCACGCTAACGCCAAACGGCAAGGCAAAGAAGAAAGGCTGGAAAAATCCTTTCGTTTTGTCCGAAGCGGAACAAGCGGACTGCGAAGTAAAATAAAAGGCTTTGTTATATCACTTGGTTGATTTCGTTGAAAAGAATTTAGAAAATCAACGCTTTCTATGGCATAGCCAAATAAAATAACGGGAGAAAAGGTATGGAAGAAAGAATTATCGACGACGAATACGGCAGAGGCATTCGTTTAAAAAAGACGAAAGACGGCTACGTAGACGTAACGGACGAATTGGCGGAAAATGCGGAAGTTGAAGATGCCGTAGGTGAGGATGAAGGGGATGAAATCTCTTTTGAATTTCCTATTTTAGAAACGGACGAGGACGACGAAGATCTCGTAGGCTTGACGCCCGAAGAAGCCATTGCGCTGCGTAAGAAAAAGGCGGAAGCGCAGGCAAAGCGCAAAGCTGAATACGACGCATATTGCAAAGAGGGTGACGCGCTGTTAGCGGCAGGCGATTTCGCAGGCGCGGAAGCAAAATTTGAAAAGGCGTTGCCCTTGGACGAAGAAGCAATGGAAGCGTCCGTTGGGTATTGGAAAGCAAAGACCTCTAATTTTGCCGAGCCCGACGTTTTGATTGGCGAATACGTAGATGCAGGGATTGAAAGCTTGGAATTTGACCTTGGTTATCGCGCAACCGATTGTATCCGCGAGGAATACCAAGAAGTATTCCGCCGCCGCATTGCCGAATTGGAAGCGGAAGAACAACCGCTTGCAATCAAGGTACAAGAAGCGCAAGCCCGTCGCCGCGGTATCCTTGCAAAGCGTTTGAGAAACCGCGCCATTGCCTTTTGTTTGGCATTTTTGCCTTTTGCGGCAAGTGTCGTATTGGCAATTTTCTTCGGCTTGCAAAATTTCACCACTTCGGGTTCGGAATACGTCAACAAAACGATTATTTTCGTATGCGCGGCAGTGGTGCTGTTTATCCCGTTTGCGGTATGCTTTAACCGTTTGTTGAACGGCGTGCGCATGAAACGCAAAAACGAACGCCTTTCCTCTACTGAGGACGGACAAAAATTGGTGGAAATCGGCTATTACAAAGAAATGTACGAATGTATGTTGCCCGGGTATCTTAGCGAAAGCGAGGACGGCGAGGCAGATGCTGACGAAGAAAGCGAAGAATAATACAACCGACAATAGAGCGAAAAACAAGCGTTTTCGCTCTATTTTTTTATCTCCGCGCATAGAAAAGCATATAATAAGGAAGTATTTTCTTGCAATTTATTAAAAAGCGTGCTATAATAAAAGTGTATGAAGAAAATTTTGACGTATTTCAAACCATATAAATGGCAAAGTCTGTTAGGACCGTTGTTCAAATTGCTGGAAGCGACGTTTGAACTGTTGGTCCCGTTTGTCGTTGCAATGATTGTCGACAACGGACTTGGCGAATACGTCAACGGCGGTTATCCCTACGCCAATAAGGGATATATCGTAGCGTTGTGCGGGGTGCTGGCGGCGTTCGGTTTATTGGGGCTGGCGTTTGCGGTGACCGCGCAATATTTTTCCGCGCGCACGGCCACGGGCGTATCCGCAGGCGTACGTAAGGACTTGTTTAAAAAATTACAATCGCTTGGCTATAAAGATTATGACAAAATGGGGGAAGCGACGATGCTCACCCGTATGACGGGTGACGTGGACAAGCTGCAAACGGGTATCAATTTATTTTTACGTTTGTTTTTGCGCTCGCCCTTTATCGTATTCGGCGCGTTGATTTGCGCGGTGATTATCGATCCCTATTTCTTTGGCGTATTTGCAGGCGCAATCGTGTTGCTTGCCATTGTGGTGTACGCCGTTATGCTGCTTTGTATGCCCCTTTATAAAAAGACGCAAAACAAGCTGGACAAAGTGCTTTTGTCTACGCGTGAAAACTTAGGCGGCGCAAGGGTAATCCGCGCGTTTTGCCGTGAGGAAAGCGAAAGAACGTTGTTCGACGAACGCAACGAGGAATTGACGAAAGGCAGAAAATTTGCAGGCGCAATTGCCGCAATTACCAATCCGTTGACGTACGCCATTATCAACGCCGCAATCATTCTGCTGCTTTGGCAGGGCGCAATCCGCGTGGAAAGCGGCAACTTAACCCAAGGCCAAGTGATTGCCTTGTACAATTTAATGGGGCAAATCCTCATTGAGCTTATCAAGCTTGCAAACTTAATTGTAACCGTAGCGAAAGCGGCGGCGTGCGGCAGCCGTATCGAGGCGGTGCTGACAATGCAACCGTCTACGGAAATTATAGCGGACAAAATGCCGTTCGTTATGGACGAAAGCATGGATACGGCGGTGGAATTTAACGGCGTAACGGCACAGTATAACGAGGGCGCGGAAGCGGCGTTGACGGATATTACGTTTACTGCGAAAAAAGGGGAAACCATAGGCGTTATCGGTGGTACGGGTTCGGGTAAAACGACGCTCGTTAATTTAATTCCCCATTTTTACGACGTGACCGAAGGGCAAGTGAAGGTGTTTGGGCGCGACGTGCGCAGTGCGGAATTGCAAACCTTTTTGCGTGAACGTATCGGCGTAGTGCCGCAAAAAACTTCGCTGTTTAAAGGCACCATTAGGGACAACTTGCTTTGGGGTAAGGCGGACGCTACGGACGAACAATTGATGGCGGCGGCGCAAATGGCGCAGGCGGCGGATTTCATAACCGAAAAGGGCGGTTTAGATGCACCCGTAGAACAGGGCGGCAAAAACTTTTCGGGCGGTCAAAAACAACGCTTGACCATTGCGAGGGCGTTGGCGCGCAACCCTGAAATTTTAATTTTGGACGATTCGTCCTCGGCGCTTGACTATGCAACGGACGCGGCGTTACGCCGTGACATAAAACGCTTGCAAACGACGGTGTTTATCGTTTCTCAACGAACTTCGTCGGTGAAAGACGCGGATAAAATTATCGTTTTGGACGATGGCAAGGCGGTGGGGATAGGCACCCATACCGAGCTAATGCAAAGCTGTGAAGTGTACCGTGAAATCTACTTCTCGCAATATGGCGAAAAGGAGGGTACGGTATGACGGCGGCGAAGAAAAACAAAGCGCAAAAAGGCACGCTTGGCCGCATTTTGCGTTACGTGGGCAGATACCCTGTTTCGTTGACGGGCTCGGTGCTGTTTGCCATTCTTTCGGTGGCGGCAACGCTGTTTGTACCCGTATTCTTCGGGGATGCGATCAATTGCATAGCCGAATACGGCGTAGCTTGGTCGCAATTAAAAACGATATTTTTCAAAACAGCGGTAGCGGTGGGGATAGCCGCCGTTGCGCAATGGCTCTTGTCCCTTTGCAACAACCGAATTTCCGCAAACGTAGTGCGGGATTTGCGCAAAGATGCCTTTGGCAAGCTTGGCAAATTGCCCTTGCAGTACGTCGATTCCCATTCCCATGGGGATACGGTTAGCCGAATTGTAGCGGACGCCGATCAATTTTCGGACGGTTTGTTGATGGGCTTCACCCAATTTTTTACGGGCGTAATGACCATTTTGGGTACGGTAGTTTTCATGTTAATCACCAACGTTAAAATTGGCTTAATTGTCGTTTTGGCGTCCCCGATATCCTTGTTTGTGGCGAAATTTGTAGCTACGCATACGCATAAATTTTTCAAACAGCAAACGGAAGTTAGAGGGGAGCAAACCGCTTTTGTCGAGGAAGCGATCGGCGGTTTAAAAACAACGCGTGCGTTTGGTCACGAAGAGGAAAACGAGGCGAAGTTTGACGAGATTAATACGCGGCTGGAAAAAGCGTCGCTCAATGCGGTGTTCTATTCCTCGCTGACCAATCCGTCTACTCGATTTATCAATAACCTAATCTACGCGGCGGTGGCGCTTATCGGGGCGTTTGACGTCGTGGCAGGCGTTGGATTTACGGTGGGGGATTGGACGAAATTCTTATCCTATGCCAATCAATACACCAAGCCGTTCAATGAAATTTCGGGGGTTATCACCGAACTGAAAAGCGCGTTTGTCTGCGCAAGCAGAATTTTTGAGTTGATTGACGAAACGGAAGAAAGTACGGACGAAAATGCCATAATTCTCGGCAAAGCGGAAGGGCAAGTATTCCTCAACGACGTTGCGTTTTCGTATACGAAAGATAAGAAGCTTATTGAAAATTTGACCTTGGACGTAGAAAAGGGACAGCGTGTTGCAATCGTTGGCAGGACGGGCTCGGGAAAGACTACGCTTATCAATCTTTTGATGCGTTTCTACGACGTAAACGCAGGCAGCGTATGCGTAGACGGCGAGGATATCCGCAACGTGACACGACAATCGCTGCGTGAAAATTACGGCATGGTTTTACAGGAAACGTGGTTGAAAAACGGCACGGTGAGAGAGAACTTGAAGCTGGGCAAGCCCGACGCTACGGACGAAGAAATGATAGCGGCGGCGAAAGCGGCGCATGCACACGGCTTTATCAAGCGTATGGAAAAGGGTTACGATACGCTTCTGGGAGAAAACGCGGCTTTGTCCGAAGGACAAAAACAGCTTCTTTGTATTGCAAGAATTATGTTGACGAAACCGCCTATGTTGATTTTGGACGAAGCAACGTCCTCTATCGATACCCGTACGGAACGAAAGATAAGCGACGCATTTTCTAAGCTTATGGAAGGCAGAACGTCCTTTATCGTTGCGCACCGCTTATCCACCATTGAAAATGCCGATTGTATTTTGGTTATGGAAGCAGGGCAAGTGGTTGAACAAGGCACGCATACGGCATTGTTGCAAAAGGGCGGCGCGTACAGCGTATTGTATAACGGACAATTTTCTTGATAGGTTACGCCTTTGGCGTAAACCCAAACAAAACGGCTCGCACGAAAGCAGGAGTTAGAGAATGAGAAAAGAAATTAAGAAAAAACAAGATGGAACGGGACAGCTGTACCGCAGTTTTATCGAGCTGGTGGCGGTGGGGATTGTCACGGGCGTATTTGCAGGTGTTATCGTAACTACCTTTAATATTTTAGCACACGAAGGGGAAGCAATCTCGCGCGACGTATATGCGTACGTACGTGAGAATTTGCTGTTTATCCCTGTGTTGTTCATGGCGTTATTTGCAGGCGCGTTTTTGATTGGCGTAACCATACAAATGTCAACGGTAGCAAGAGGCTGCGGTATTCCGCAAGCGGAAGGCGGTATTAGAGGTATTATCAAATTCCGTTGGTTCCGCGATATGACGGCAATGTTTGCTTCGAGCTTAATGGGTATTTTTATGGGCTTGTCCATTGGTGCGGAAGGTCCAAGCGTTCTGATCGGTGCTTGCGCAGGGGACGGCGTATCGACAACTTTGCGCCGTGACGATATGATACGGAAATATCAATTGACGGGCGGTGCTTGCGCAGGGCTTGCGGTGGCGTCCAACGCGCCTTTGACGGGTATGGCGTTTGCGTTTGAAGAAGCGCATAAACGCTTCACCCCCGAAGTGTTTATCTGTGCGTTTACTTCCGTTATTTTCGCAATCCTTACCCGTTCGCTTATCTACAAAGTGTTGGGAATGCATATTACCAGCGCATTCCATTCCTACGTATTTTTCGAGATGCCTATCCGTTATTACGGTTACGTTTTATTGGCAGGTATCGTATGCGGTTGCTTGGGCGTACTCTTTTATCGCGCGTGCTTTGCAATGCGCCGTTTGTTTGGTAAAATTAAAACCAAAAACCCTCGTAATACCGTAGCCGTACGTATTATGATTGCCGTTTTCCTCGGCGGTTTGGTATCGTTGATTACCGCTGGCGCAATGGGCGGCGGTCACGAATTGATTGATTCGCTCGGCACGCATGGCGGACAAGCGGCGTATCCCGATTATTTGTTTGGCGCGCCCTTGTTGGTGGCATTGGCCGTGGTGGCAATTTTGAAATTTATTATCACCGCCGTCAACGTCGGCGCAGGTATTCCTTGCGGTATCTTTATCCCTATCATTGCAATCGGTGCGTGTATCGGCGGCGCTTTAAACCAAGTGTGGATTCAGCTTGGCGTCGATCCTATGTATTGCGACATGATGGTAATGATTTGTATGGCGGCATTCTTCACCACCATTGTAAAAGCGCCCATAACGTCTATTGTTATGATTTGCGAATTTACTGGCAGTTTTGCGCCGTTGTTGCCCGTTCTTATCGGGGTATTTTGCGGTTATCTTATCGGTGAGCTTGCGCGCACCGACGGTATTTACGACGATTTGTTGGAAGCATACGAACACGAAAACGGCTTGCATGGCAACGCTGTTCGTGAAGTGTATTCGCTTGGCGTTGCGAAAGGCTCTATTGCCGATCGCCGCGAAGTGCGTGACGTATTGTGGCCGCACGGCGCGAGAGTGAAAGAAATTGCGCGCGGCGAAGAACGTATTTTGCCCGAAGGCGACACCGTTTTGTACGGCGGCGATTTGTTGACTATCGTTTGTAAAACCAACGAGCCCGATAAGGTGAAAGAGGAATTGAAACACATTTTGGGATAACCACTAAAAATGCATTCAACGCATACCTGTATGCCTGCTTTTTCCGTCATATCTTTTTTGGATACGGCATATACTGAAAGGGTAAGGGGGCAGGAAAAATGCGGCTATACGATGAAATTTTTAAAAATGCGGACGGCATGGCGTTTGTGCGCTGTACCGTCGTACCCAACGGCGGCGGATATTTTGAAGGCGTCAAATCCATAGGGGATTTTTCTTCTGAACGTATCGTGGTTTGCTTCGCAAAACAAACGGTGGAAGTGACGGGGCAAGACCTCTCTATCAAAAAATATTACGATGGCGATTTACAGTTGGCAGGAAAAATTACTGCCCTTTCGTTGCCTGCAAAAGACGGGGAGCGAGAAGTTTGAAAAATATTTTTAATAAAATATTTGGAAATTTTCGTATACGGCTGTCCGTCGAGGGGATTATGCCCGAGCGCGCGCTATTGCGCCTGCGCCGTGCAGGAATTGCCGTTTATAACGCCAAAAAAACGCAAAAAAACAACCTGCTGTTTAGCGTAAATAGAAAAGATATTCAAAAAGTTTTTGCAATTTATCCCAACGTATGCTATAATATATCTGCGTATTCGCCCTACGTCGTGCGGAAAATCGGCGCGGAAGGGCTTGGAAAATACGTCGAATGGATAAAAAACCGAGTGGGTATTTTGCTGGGCGGTTTGTTGTTTATTGCAAGCACTTTTTATTGCAGTCAATACGTGTTTGCCGTGGAGTTTGTCGGCGCAAACGCGTATGCGCGCGAAGCGTATCAGGCGCTTGCGGAAGCAGGTATCTCCCCCTTTTCAAGGTATGATACGAAAAACGTAGCGGCGGCGGAAGCCAAACTGTTTGCTTTGTCGGGCGTTGAATATTGTTCCGTGCAAAAGATAGGTATGCGCGCCGTGGTAGAAATTCGTATCAGTCCGTTTACGGAAATTCGTTTGCAAAAGGGCGGCATGCAAGCCAAACACGCAGGCACACTGTTGTCGCTTACGGTTATTCGCGGAGAAGCGTTGAAAAAAGCAGGGGATACCGTAGCGGTTGGCGAAAGGTTGGTGGACGATCATTTTACCAAGACCGACGGGGAGCAGGTACGCGTTGACGTGATTGCGTACGCGCGCATCGCTTGTGTACACGAGGGCGTGTACGAGGCGGAAACCCCAACGGAAGCCTTTGCAAAAGCGTATATAAACGTCGGCTTATCCGATAAGGATTCCCTCACCGAAAAACGAGTGACGGAGATAGACGGCGGGTATCTCGTAACGTTGTCGTATACAGCGTACGAATCTATAAATTTTTAATCAACCCCGTGTAACAAAAGGGGTAGGGCGGTAAAAAGGAAAGCCCGAAAAGAAATAAATTGTTACACGGGAAACATTTTACGTAACCATAGGTTATGTTTTTGGAGGAAAGACATTGTCAAACGTCGAGAAAATTACGGAAACGGTGAATACGAAGTCAGTGGACAGGCTTGCCAAAATTTTGGGGGCTTTTGACGAAAATCTTAGCTTTCTCGCAAGGGAGCTGGGTATCGTTGCGTACGTGGACGGAGTGAAAATTAAGCTTGAAGGGGAAGCGAAATCGGTGTCGCAAGCGGCGCAGGTTTTGACGGCGCTTGTGAAAACGGCGGAATCGGGCGAAGAAATTGACGTGGGGCGTATGGCGTATTGTATCGAGCTTGCCAAAGAGGGCAGAGCGGAAGAAATTGCGGCGCTGGGCGAAGGCGTTGTAGCCGTAACGGCGAGAGGCAAGCAAATCAAATGTAAAACGGTTGGGCAACAGGCGTACGTAGAAGCAATTAAGAAAAAGACGATTGTATTCGGCGTAGGTCCTGCAGGTACGGGTAAGACGTACTTGGCGGTATGTATGGCGGTATCCGCATTCAAAAGCAAGCAGGTGGAAAAAATTATTCTCACCAGACCTGCGGTGGAAGCGGGGGAAAAGTTAGGCTTTTTGCCGGGGGATTTGCAAACGAAGGTAGACCCTTATTTGCGTCCTTTGTACGACGCCTTGCAGGAATTGCTCGGTTTGGAAACGTATGCAAAATTAATGGAGCGCGGCGCAATAGAAGTGGCTCCGCTTGCGTACATGAGAGGCAGAACGTTGTCCAATGCATTCATCATTTTGGACGAAGCGCAAAACACAACGAGAGAACAAATGAAAATGTTTCTTACCCGTATGGGCGAGGGCAGTAAAACGGTGGTAACGGGCGACGTTACGCAAATTGATTTAGACGGCAAAGAAAGCGGACTTGTCCACGCAACGCAAATTTTGGACGGCGTGGAAGGGATAGGCGTTTGTCGGTTGACGGCGAAAGACGTTGTAAGACACCCGTTGGTGATGCGGATTATTCGCGCGTACGAAAAGGACGCGGAGAAAGCGGAAGCGGCAAACGCATCGCGCACCGTGAAAAACCGCAAAAAAGAAGCGGAAGGAGAGTAACGAAAGATGGCAGTAAAACAATTCGGTAAGGAGTGGACAAGACAGCATTTTTTCAAAAGCTTGTTGATGTTTTTCTTACATTTCTTGTTATTAATAGGCATTATTGCGGGGCTGCTTTTTAGCAAAGAGTTGTCCCATTTAGGCGGGTATTTGAAAGAACACGCGGCGGATTATTTATACGCATTTTTCTGTATATTGCTGCTGACGGTTATCATGTACTTGTATTTCCTGTTTGAAAATAAGACAATCTTATCCAGCGGTAAAAATATCACGCTTATTTTTGCCGTGTTGGATTTGTATTTTATCCTCTCGTATTTCATTGGCGGCACGGACGACAGAGTGTATGCGCGTCCCGTTGCGTTTGTAGCCTTAATGATTTACGTATTGGTCGGACGCCGCGACGCTATTTTTATGAATATCGTCAGCGCGTTGCTTGTCTTTATCGTGGATACCTTTGCAGGTACGGGTACGGCGAAAATTTATTATTCTTCGCTAATCATTTCCTTCTCGGCAGGTATGCTTGCAATCTTCTTCTGTAACTATGCAAAAACCCGTTTCCGCGTGGTTTTGATTGGTATTTTTATCGTAATTCCCATTGACTTTATCGTCTTCCTTTTGGAATTGTCGTCGTTGTTGGACGGTTGGGAGGCAGGCGGTCTTGCCGCAATGGAAGTTATCGTTACCCGCATGGGTTACGGCTTATTCGGCGGCGTAACGTCCACCATTTTGTTCTTGGCGTTATTGCCCGTTTACGAAGTAATTTTCAATTGCTTGACTATGTTCCGCTTGCGTGAATTGACAAGCTCGGATGCGAAAATTTTGAAGAAGTTAAAGGAAGAAGCGCCTGGTACGTACAACCACTCTATGATGGTAGCGCAGCTTGCGGAAGCCAGCGCGGCGGCCATTGGCGAGGACGTCGATTACGCGCGTGCGGCGGCACTTTACCACGACGTTGGTAAATTGCACAACCCTGCGCATTTCACCGAAAACCAAGGGGAATACAATTTACACGACGAACTCACGCCCGAGCTTTCGGCGGACATTATCCGTTCGCACGCAAAGTATGGGTATACTCTTATCAAATCCCATCACTTGCCTGAATTTTTGGCGGATATTGCGATGGAACACCACGGCACGATGCCCATTCGTTATTTCTATGCGAAAGCGTTGAAGCTGACGGATGCCGAGCTGAACATTGAAGATTTCTCTTATCTCGGCCCCAAGCCCAGAACCAAGCTTGCGGCTATCATTATGATTGCCGACGCGTCCGAAGCGGCTGTTCGCGCGGCGAAAGCACACGCGCCCGAAGCGGCGGAAAAAGTTATCCGTTCGGTTATCGAAGAACGTATGGACCTTGAACAGTTTGCCGAATGTGATATTACCATGGCGGAATTGACGAAGATTCGCCAAGCGTTGGTACACGCGTTGACGGGTGTAAACCACCACCGTATCAAATATCCCAACATTAAGTATAAGCGTAGCGAAAGCGGTACGAAAGGGGAAAACGTATGATAAATTTCCGCATTTATTGCGAGGGAGAGGAGTTTCCTGAAGCAAACGTAAAAGCGTTGGAAGAAGCAATGAACGGTTTTGTGACGTCGGACGTTACGCTTGCCGTGGAAATTATCTTTACGGACGGCGAAGAAATCCGCCGTTTGAACCGTGAAATGCGTAACATTGATAAGGTGACGGACGTACTCAGTTTTCCTGCGTTGGACGGTATCAAAGGTGAGGAAATCAAAGGGGAAGATTACCCTTACGAAATGGACGAAGAGGGTAATCTTTTAATCGGCTCTATCGCCGTTTGTTGCGACCGTGCCAAAGAGCAGGCGGAAGAATACGGACATTCGTACAATAGAGAATTGCATTATTTATTGGTGCATGGCATTATGCATTGTCTTGGGTACGACCACATGGACGATGCGGAGAAAGCGGAGATGCGCGAGAAGGAAGAATTTATTTTGTCCAAGCTCGGCATTCTTCGATAACGGACGACAGGCAATTAAGCCTCGTCAAAACAAAAAATTGATAAAACACATAGGAGTTTCCAAAGAAATATGAAAAGCGGATACGTAGCGGTAATTGGCAGAGCAAATGCAGGGAAAAGCACCCTTATCAACGTACTTGTAGGCGAAAAGGTGTCTATCGTTTCCCCGAAGCCTCAAACCACGCGCGATAGAATTTTGGGGGTATTGACGGAGGACGATTATCAAATTGTCTTTGTGGATACGCCCGGTATTTACAAAGCCCGTAACGCATTGACGGACATGATGATGCGTACGACGGAAACCAGCGCGCGCTCGGTGGATTACATTTTGTACGTTTTGGACGGACACGACGGAATCACCGAAGAGGACTTTGATTTGATTCGCAAATACAAAGCGCTGGATATCCCTATGGCGGTTGCGTATACGAAAATTGACATTATGCCCAAGGAAAACATTCCTTTGGACATGGCGAAATTTTCAGATGCGGAGCTGGACATCGACGTATTTCCCGTTTCTGCCCGTAAGGGGAAAAACGTACGTCAATTAAAGGAATTCCTTGTGAAAAATATGCCCGAAGGCGAAAAGGTGTTTATGGAAGACGTCGTGTCGGATAAAAGCGAACGCTTTATGATTTCGGAAATCATGCGGGAAAAGATTTTGCTGAAATTCGACAAGGAAATTCCTCACGGAATCGCCATCGTTATCAACACTTTCGAAAGAAATGAAAAGGGCGTGTACGAAATCAACCTTGATATCGTATGCGAAAGAGCCAACCACAAAGCCATTCTTATCGGCAAGCAGGGCAAAGCCATTAAAGAGGTTTCGTCCTTCGCCCGTCAAGATATGGAAAAGTTTTTGGGCGCAAAAGTTTTCTTGACGACGTACGTCAAAGTAAAGGAAGATTGGCGCGACAAACCAGGGCTTTTGCGTGAATATGGCTATGAAGATTTGAAAGATTGATAAAAGGCAAAAAGTAAGGTTTGGATAGAGCCGTCTTGCGCCGTAGGTGTTTTTCGCGCATAATTTTTATTTCCCTTTCGCAAAATAGGGTTGAAAGGGGGAAGACGTTATGCGGGATAAGCAAAGGGAAAACGGCGCGGCGAAAATGGCGTGGGAACTGTTTGAAAAGACGGGAAGCATTAGCTATTATATGCTCTATTACGACCTAATACGTAAGAAATAGTAAACGGCGGAGAGAGGCGTATGGACGTAAAAACGGAGGCAATAGTTTTACAAGCAGTCGATTATAAAGATAACGACAAATTGCTTACTCTGTTTTCCCCCTCTTTGGGCAAAATCACAGCGGGGATCCGCGGTGTAAAAAAGCCGAAGGCGAAGCTTGCTTTTGCGGCGCAGCCTTTTTGCTTTGCCGAATACGTTCTTGCGGAGAAGGGGGGCAGGTACACGGTGACGGCGGCGTATCTGCACGAAAGCTTTTTCTCGTTGCGCACGGATATCGTTCGTTTTTACGCGGCGTGCGCGGCGGCGGAAGTTTGTAAAGCACTCCTTCTTGAAAACCAACTCCACGACGAACTTTTTATAGGGCTGATAGGCTGTTTAAAGTCGTTGTCCCTTACGGAAGAGGACGTTGCGGAGGCGTTCATCACGTTTGTTTTGGTGGCGTTACACGAAAGCGGTTATCCCCTCGATCTCGGCTTTTACGAGGAGAGTGACGGGGATATCGGCGAGCGTATTTGGTTTGATTTTGCGGACGGTCGTTTTACGACCTTCGAACGCTGTCAACAAGGGGAGCGCGCAAGCCTCTCCACTTATTGGACCTTGCGAAAATGCGCAGGGTTGCACTATGAGGAAGATAAGCTTTCGGGCGGCAAGAAACGGGCGTTGCGGTTATTGAAAGCCTACCTTTCGGAGAAAACGGAAACGAATTTTGAAAACGTTAGCGAATTGATTCGCCTTTACGACGAGCAGCCGTAAAAGCGTTAGGGAAACTCGTTTTCGTCAAGCAACAAAAAAACAGAGGTAAATGCATGGCAAAAACGAAAAAACAAGAAACGGCCGTTCCCGTTACCCGCGCGGAAAAAACGCACGCCGCTAAAACTTTGATTAAGGAAATACTTACTAAAAAATCGTATAAGCATAACGATTTAATTGAAAAAGCCGCTAAATTGTACGCTGAAAAATTCGGCGGCGAGGACACCGAAAACGTCAACGACGTAAAGGGCAGAGTAGGCTCCGTTCTCGATATTATGAAAAAAGAGGGCGAAGTGGCGTACGACGGGGGCATGTACGCGTTGAACAGCGCGCAAGAGCAACCCGTAACGCAACCGACGGCGGAAGAAAAGAAAGAGCCGAAGCAGAAGAAAAAAGCACCGAAAAAAGAAACGGCACAGCCTGTTGAAGAGGTGAAATCCGCTTTGCAGGAACAACTTACCGCAGTAGAGGAAACGGCGCCTGCTAAAAAGGCGAAAGCAAAGTCAAACAAAAAACAATCTATCCCGCCTATCGCAGAGCAAGAACCTGCTCCTGCCGCAAAGACGGAAGAAAAATCCGCGGCAAAAGCCAAGAAAAAGACGGTGAAAAAAGCGGAAGAGCAGCCTGCGCAGGAAAGCAAGGAAAAGAAAACGAAAGCGCCTCGCGCCAAAGCAACGGAAAAACAAGCTCCCGTAGCGCAGGATATTGCTCCTGCCGATAAAACTACGGAGCAGCAACCCACCGTAACGCCAATTGAAAAACCGAATACGGGCTTGGTGGTAAAAGAAAAAGCCGAAATGGTTAAAAAAGAAGTGGTGGACATGAGCTTTTTGTTCGGCGGTCTTAAAACGCCCAACGCAGGTCAAACCGTTGCGCCTGTTGAAAAGACAACGGCAAAAACAAGCGAACAACAAAGCGCAGGGCAGGCGGTTGCGCCTATTGAAAAATCGGAACAAAAACCTGAAACAAAATCTGAAACGAAACCTGAAACGAAACCCGAAAACAAACCCGAAAACAAACGTATCAACGTGCGTAAATTGGCGCAAGACACCGTAAAAAAATTACCTACGAAAGCACCGCAAAAGCCCGTGACGGCGGACGAACGTTTGCGCGAAGCTTTCCTTAGAAGATTACGCCAACTCGGCGGTGAATATTTCGAATATTATTCCGTTTATTTATTGGAAAGATACTCCATGAAAAACGGCAGAAGATTGGAAGGTATGCGCATTTCGGGCGGCGGACGTGACGGCGGCATTGACGGTGAAATTGAATTGACGGATAGATTTGGCTTTAAAGAAACCATCTACATACAGTCGAAAAATTGGGATCCTAGCAAGGGTGACGAAAAGCTGTGGGTGGTAGGCGAAACGCTGTTACAGCAATTTATCGGCGCATGCGTATGCCGTCAAGCGAAAGAGGGCAAGCAAAACGCGAGGGGGATTTTTGTCACCACGTCGAGATTTACGCCCGACGCTAAGCGGATTTTAGAGGATATGTCCGATAAAATTGTCGGCTACGACGGCGAGGACGTATACGAAGCGGCAAAGGATTGTCAATTTGGTTTGCTGTACGAAAACGGAAACTGGAAGCTGGACGAGAAATTACTTTCGGGCGAAAAAGCCTTTTTCAATATGTTTTAACGTAATTGAATAAACAAAAATAAAAATAAAGAGGTCGGAAAACCGATCTCTTTTGCTTTTCTTGCGCAAACAATTGTAAACAATTGTAAAAAAACGTCGAAAACGGTTGACACAAGAGCTAAAAAGGGATAAAATATTATATAATAAAAATGATATTGTAACAATTCCCTTTTTGCGGAATGGGATTGTGAAAAAGGAGGAGAAATTATGGCAAACAAACAATGCCCGAATTGCGGTAAAACTGTTTTCGGCGAAATGAATTTTTGTATGTTTTGCGGTTGCCCTTTGACGGCAGAAGGCGTAGCGCTTCGTCAAAAAGCGCAAGAAGAAGCTGTGGCTGCTCCCGTTGTTGAAACGGTAGTTGCGCCCACCCCTGTGGTAGAGGCGGCGCCCGTTGTGGAAGCGGCTCCCATTATGGAAGCAACGCCTGTTGCGGAAGTGGTGGTTGCACCCACTCCCGTAGTTGAAGCGGCTCCCGTTGTGGAAGCAGTGGCAATGCCTGCACCTGTTGTAGAAGCACCTGTTGTAGAAGCGCCCGTAGCGGAAGAAAAACCCGTAGACGTAATTAAGCAAGCGCAAAGATTGAACGATGCATGGGATAAAAAGGACCGTTCTTTTAGAAAATTGGTATCCATTTTGTCGGGTGCGACAATCGTGGCTTGGCTTATCGGTGTGTTCTGGTTTGGTATCCAGCTTATCGACGGCAGAACGAGATTTACGGACGATTCGTTGATTATTTTGCTTAGCGTATTCAGCCTTTTGGTTGGTGTAACGATGGCGAAGTGTTGCGTAGAAAACTTTGGTTTGTTGTCCAAAGATAGCAAGCAACAAAAGGAATTGGCAGAACTTGGCAGCGAAAATTATATGTACGCTTTGAAGAAAATGCCCGCTGACGAAAAGGATAGAACGGGTATCATTAGACGTCTTTCCAGCAATGCAATGGCATTGGAAGTAAAGGGCGAAAAGGGCAAGCGTGTGCTTTGGGCTGTTTTGGCGGTTATCGTAGAATTTGTTTTGTGCGTATACGGTATGGTATACACGGCGCTCCTTATGGTGGACGTGCGCAGATACAACTTTGAAAGAATGCTTGAAACTATGTTCGACGAAATGTTGATTGCAACCCTCGTGTTGATCGTATTGGTATTGGCATGGGCATTCGTAAGCGCATTCGCGCAAGCAGGCGCAACGTCGAGAGCAAAAGTATACGCAAAACAACAAAGAGAAGGCAAATAAGAAAAATAAGTGAAAGGTATCGCGTGGGGAAAACCTGCGCGATATTTTTTTTCGGATTGCTTTATTTTTTTTATCAAAAGGAACGGGCTGGTGCGCTCGCATACGCGCGTTGGCAGGCAGGTTTTTCTATAAGAAAAAAGATAAAAAGACAAAAAATGCCCCAAAAAAGCATGGATTTAAGAAAAAAATTTCGTTTTTAGTCGATAAAGGCTTGATATTTTTTTTAATTTATATTAAAATGTTATGTGGCAGGTTACGGCTGAGCTGTTTTTGTTATGCAAAAAAGAAGCGAAACACGCCGTCTGTCAAACCTAACAAACAGAAAAAAATCATTTTGGAGGAAATAAACATTATGGCAAAAAAGTATTGCTATCTCTTCAGTGAAGGCAACGCGAAAATGCGTGAGATCCTCGGCGGTAAGGGCGCAAACCTTGCAGAAATGACCAAGATCGGTCTTCCCGTACCTCAAGGCTTCACCATTTCTACGGAAGCTTGTACGCAGTATTATGAAGACGGCAGAAAGATCAACGAAGGCATTCAAGCAGAAATTATGGAATACATCGAAAAGATGGAAGAAATTTGCGGAATGAAGTTCGGTGACAAGGAAAACCCCTTGCTCGTATCCGTACGTTCGGGTGCTCGTGCTTCCATGCCTGGTATGATGGACACCATCCTTAACCTTGGTCTTAACGAAGAAGTAGTAAACACGATCGCAGCAAAATCCGGTAACCCTCGTTGGGCTTGGGACTGCTACCGTCGTTTCATTCAAATGTTCTCGGACGTTGTAATGGAAGTTGGTAAGAAGTACTTCGAAAAGCTCATCGACGAAATGAAAGAAAAGAAAGGCGTCACGCAAGACGTTGAATTGACGGCTGACGATTTGAAAGAACTCGCAAATCAATTCAAGGCAGAATACAAAGCGCAACTTGGTACGGATTTCCCTACCGACCCGAAAGAACAGCTTTTCGAAGCTGTTAAGGCAGTATTCCGTTCTTGGGACAACCCCCGTGCGAACATCTACCGTATGGACCACGATATCCCTTACAGCTGGGGTACCGCAGTAAACGTACAAATGATGGCGTTCGGTAACATGGGTGAAACGTCCGGTATGGGTGTTGCGTTCACGCGTGACCCTGCTACGGGTGAAAAGGGCCT